>JAYPSX010000183.1:0-3000 GCA_038133315.1 Hyphomicrobiales bacterium | reverse complement strand
CGGATAGCTGATTTCAATAACCCCTTTGCCGTTCGTGCACTGGATGGTACGACAATTTTTATACCACCTAGATTCATTAACGCAGAATATGGTATATCCGAATGCTGAGCTGCAGCAGATCTTCCACCACCAATAACTGCCATATAAACAATTGGTAATTTTACTTGCCCAGCTGTCATATATTTGAGTTTAGCAGCTTGGTTTGCGATGGAGTCAAAACCGGTATAGATGAAATTACCATAGAGTAAATGACAGATTGGTCTATAACCTGCAGCGGCCGCACCGACTGCCATGCCTGTCATGACGTTTTCACATATCGGTGTATCCATAACGCGATCTTTTCCATACTTATCTTGTAATCCAGTAGTTTGCCCTAAAAGGGATATGCCAGCATCTTCACCATATAATATTACTTTTTTATCGCGAGACATTTCCTCATCTAACGCCATGTTTATGGCAGGCATCATTCTTTTTTTTGCCATCTTAACTCTCAATCATATGATCCATTGAACTGCTAATTTCTGGATCATTACTATCTAACGCAAATTTCACAGCTTCTTCAACTTCGGAATTAACTTCGTTATGAATCTTATCTACCTCACTAGCTGTATAATTCTTATTTTTGATCAGTTGTTGTTCCAGTCTCAATATTGGATCTTTGTCTTCCTGTTTCCACAAATCAACTTCTTTTTGATCTCTATAAGTGCGCGATAAGAAGGTATATTCAAATTCTACATGCCCCCTCTGTCTATATGTATGTGCTTCAATAAATGTAGGCCCCTCTCTGTTCCTGCCTCTCCTTATAGCATTCGATGCGGCTTGCCAGACATCAACGACATTATTCCCATCAACTTCATAAGTTGGTATATTAAATGGTCTAGCTCTATCTGCAATCTTCCCCGATGTAACTTCTGATGTATGAGTAAACTCAGAGTATTGATTGTTCTCACATACAAAAATCATTGGCAACTTCCACAGTGATGAAATATTCATAGCTTCCATTAAAACACCCTGGTTGGCTGCACCATCTCCAAAGAATATTACCGATACAACGCCTTTTCCATCCAATTTAGCTGCAAGTGCTGCACCCACAGCAAGACCCATTCCACCAGCAACAACACCGTTTGCACCAATAATGCCTTTTGAAAAATCGGCAACATGCATTGATCCACCCTTACCTCCGCAGATCCCTGTTGATTTACCATATATTTCAGCCATCATTGATTTAATATTTCCACCTTTAGCAATAAAGTGACCATGTCCCCTGTGAGTGCTTGATATCCAATCTGAATCATTCAGTTGATCACACAGTGGCACTGCTATTGCTTCTTGCCCTATATAAAGATGAACAGCTCCAGGAAATGCACCATTTTTTGTTGCCTCTCCTAGATGCTCTTCACATTTTCTAATTACTAACATTTTCCGATGGAAACGTTTCAGATCTTCTTCAGATAAGTTATTTGAATATTTTTTATCAACCATAAATACTGTCCACTAAGTTAGATCTACAATCTGATTTGAATTTGATGAATTAATTATGGACTCAAGTATTTGGACATTCGCAATGATTTCGTCAATTGTTATTCTGTAATTGCCTCGACCTTCAACAGCATCTGCCCATTCTTCAAAATTCATTTTCACTGTATTAACAACACTATACTCTTCAACTACTCTTTCACCCCTTTTATTACAATAAATGAATTCAGCAGGATCATCGACATCTACATTTGATACTTCTCTAATTTCAACCCAGCCTTCTTCACCAAAAACGGTAAATCTTCCATAAAAAGGGGTTGATATCATCACTGCTAGTGATGCCGTTACATTGTTTTTAAACCTTAAATTTACTGATAAGGTATCTTTTTGAGGGTGCTCAAGAACAATGGAACCTGTTTTTGCATATATTCTGCTAGCAGGACCCAAAAAAGAAACAAAAAAATCTGATAAATGAATTCCTAAAGCAGTCATCCCACCTGCTGGAGCAGAATTTGGATCTAATCTCCAATTATTTCTATCTAATTTCATAAAAATATCATGACTAAAATTAGTTTCCATATGAAGAATTTTTCCTAGAAGATTATTATCAAGCATTTCTCGAAGTCTAACCATTGCAGGCTCCCATCTTCTTTCATGTCCGACGCCCAGGATTACGTTATTATTCTTACATGCATCAGCCATTCTTTTGATGCTCTCATACTTTAATGCAACAGGTTTTTCACAAAATACTTGTTTTCCATGATTAGCCGCAGCAATTACTTGTTCTTCATGAAATTGATTAGGAGTAGCCAAAATTACTGCATCAATATCCTCAGAAGCTATTATCCCCTGAAAGTCAAGTTTTGGATTAACAGAATATTCACTAAATATAGAGTCAGACTCTCCAATCATTGGATCGAAAGCATGGGTAATTTCTATTTTTTTACTGTCATGAAGACATTTGATTATTTGTTTTCCCCACCAACCAAGTCCAATTACTGCTGCTCTCATAATTTATTTACCCTATCCCTATATTTGAAAGTTTATTTTTAAATTAAAAATAGATATATTGATTATATATATAGAAGGAACTTTGTAAATGGCTGAAGGAATAAAATTTAGCGCTGGAGAAAATCCTTACCTAGTTGAACATGGTGGTTTTTATAGAAGATGGATGCCTATGCTATCAGATATAAATGAACTGATTGAAACTGTTAAAAAAATAAAAACTACTACTGAAGAATCCTGGATACCAATTTGGAGCGAAGTTGCAAAGGTTCATGAAGATATGGGAGATACATTCCTAAATTCAGAGAATTTAGAAGAAGCATATAAAGAATTCATGATTGCTAAGACCTTTTTATCCATCGCGAGATACCCAGGTGAAATTACACCGAAGAAAAAAGAAATTAGTAATGAATGTGCACGTGTTTATAGAAAAGCTTGCGAAATTCTAACACCTAAAGTTGAGATTGTGGAAGTTGAATGTGAAGGAAAGAAAATAGTATGTCACTTCAGATGCCC
>JAYPSX010000182.1:0-3005 GCA_038133315.1 Hyphomicrobiales bacterium | reverse complement strand
ATAAATATAATTATAAAGGAACATCCTACCCAGCTTCGTGCTCATTTTACAAGAGGTATTTTAGGCAGAAGCCCTCTATTTTATAAGCTAATTAAAAATATTAAAGGGTTACAAATAGTTAAACCAACATTCAATTCCATAGAATTAATTCTTAAATCTGAGCTTGTCTCAACTATAACAGGAACTGTAGCTTTAGAATCAGCAATTTTAGGAAAAAAGGCATTAACTTTTGGATCAACATATTTTGACGGATGTCCTAATATTCAAAAATGGAATGAAAAAATTACTTATAGAGAAATTACTAATTCAAAAATCCATTCACCCGAAGTAGTTGAAAGTTTTTTAATTTCAAAGAAAAGAGAGACATCGGTTACTGCTTTTCAAAATGGAAGTCAACGAAATTTTTTCAAAAGATATAAAAGCATTGAGTTTGATAATTATCAATTAGAAGGAACCTACGACTTGTTAAAATCTTTATTTGAAAATGAATATATCAATTCAAAAATTTCAGATAAATCAAATTTATATTCTCCTTGGGCTAATATTAATAGACCATTATTAATTGCTGAAATAGGTGGAAATCATGAGGGAGATTTTAATAAAGCAAAAAAATTATTAAAACTAGCAATTGAATCAGGTGTAGACTGTGTTAAATTTCAAATTTATTCTGCTGAATCCTTAGTTAGCAAAATAGAGGATCCAAATAGATATAACCATTTTAAGAAATTTGAACTTACGAAAGATGAACACATTGAACTAGCAACGATATGTAAAAATAATGGTGTTTTATATACATCATCAGTTTGGTCTGAAGAATTTATTGATTGGATTGATCCTCATTTGAATTTTTACAAGATAGGGTCTGGTGATATGACAGCTTATCCAATAATTAAAAAAATTGTAGAAAAAAGGAAACCAATTGTAATATCAACAGGTTTATCATCAATGAATGAGGTTCTTGACACAGTTAAATTTATCCAAAATACAGATTCAATATACAATAATAAGGAAATGCTTTGTATACTTCAATGTACCTCAATGTATCCAATACCAGAATCAGATGTTAATTTAAATGTAATGTCTGAATATAAAAAACAAACTAATTTATCTGTTGGATATTCTGACCACACCGAGGGTGTTGAAGCACTAAAGATTGCAGCTACTTTGAATGCTCAGGTACTTGAATTTCACTTTACTGATCATCGAGATGGTAAAACTTTTAGAGATCATAAGGTCTCTTTAACAAAGGATGAAGTACAATCTCTTATATCATTCATAAAATCACTTGAGACTATAAAAGGAGTTGCAAAGAAAGAGATTTTACAAATTGAACTTGATAATAATCATAATATTTCTTTTAGAAGAGGGGTCTATTTAAATAAAGATTTATATAAAGGTCAAATTATTAAAGAAGAAGATCTTGTTTTCTTGAGACCTGCTGTAGGTACTGATTCAAGGAAATACTCCGAAGTAATTGGCTCTAAAGTTTTAAAAGATGTCAAATCTTTAAACGCCATAAGAGAGGGTGTAGACTATAAAAAAATATAAATGAAAAAAAAGCCAATAGTTTCAATATATATTCCATGTAAAGATTATGGTGAATATTTATCTAATGCAATTGATAGTGTAGTTAATCAGGTTTATACAAATTGGGAATTAATTATAATAAATGAAGGGTCCAATGATAACACTTCTAAAATAGCTAGATACTATCAAAAAAAATATCCAAACCAGATAAGCCTTATTGAACATAATAAGCCTATTGGTCTTCAAAAAGTTGCTAATAAAGTTTTAGATATTGCAAAAGGTAAGTATGTGGTAAGACTTGATGCCGATGATTGGTTTCATGAGCTAGCATTATTTGCCATGGTTAGCAAAATTGAACAGAATCCTAAAGCAGGCATTATATATGGTAATTATTTTTATACAAATGAAGATGGTAAAATTTTAGGGATTGAATCAAGGCCACAATTAGGAAAAGAGGATTTAGTTGGTCATCTTCCACCTCATGGAGCTTGTACGCTATTCGATAAAAAAATATTGATTAATGAGGGAGGATACTTTGAAGAAGTTGATGCACAAGACGGATGGGACCTTTGGTATAAACTTTTTAAAAAAGTAGAAGCTATTAGCCTAGACTTACCACTATTTTATTACAGACAACATGAAAAATCTTTAAGTAAAGATAATAATAGGCTATTAAATGCAAGAGCAAAAATATTTGAAAAAATTAGAAACAATTCTATTAAACAAACATCTCCATCAGTACTTGCTGTTTTACCAGTGAAAGAATCCTATCCAAATCTCAAAAATGTTCCCTATAAAACAATAAATGGAAGGTCTTTAATAGAAATTGCTATTTCAAATGCATTGATTTCAAATCAAATCAATGACTTAATTGTTTCCTCTGAAAGTGAAACGGTTTTAAATTTTTCCAAAGAGCTAGAGACAAAAAAGCTTGTACCAAAGCATCAAAGAATATTAAGAAAGGAAATTACTTCAAGAAATATTCCGATTACGGATTTTCTTATTTCAGCTTCAAAACATTTTAAAAATGTAAACGGAAAATATCCAGACATATTAGTATATCTTAGTTTACATGCTATTAATAGAAGAGCTGAGCATATAGATCAGGCAATTAATAATTTAATTATTTCAGAATCTGATTCTGTAGTATCTGTTCAGGAAGAAAGAGAGCCTATGTTTAATTACAAAGAGTCTGGTTTAAATCTTATCAATCCAGGTAGATTCAAAGATCTTTCTTTTGATAAAGAACGATTATATAGGTTTAACGGAAGTATAATAGCTTCCTTATGGAACAATATTTCAAAAAATGATCTTTTTGGTCAAAAAACATCGTTTATAGAGATGAACCATAGTGACAGCATTCAGATAAAAGATAACTCATTATTTGATTAAATAGTATGAATATATTTAACATTTATAAGGCAAGATATTTGATCAGATTAGATGATGCCTCTCATTATTCTAATCTATCAAATTGG
>JAYPSX010000181.1:1090-3006 GCA_038133315.1 Hyphomicrobiales bacterium | reverse complement strand
TTCATTATTATAACATATATGTTAGATCTAGTTTTCAAAGTTTTTATATTTTTTGCTGTAACTGGTATGTTTGGTTTAACTAGTGTGTATCTTCTACGTTTCATTGATAAATCAATTGATGGTTTTAATATTCCTAATGGAGTATTTGATATTATTAGAAAAATCTCACTTGGTCTTGTACAAATTGGCTTTCTTGGAACCGCATTAATATTTGTCATTGTATTATACTAGCTTTTTAAAATTTTATGCCTTATAAATTTTTTCTAATCCTAATTTTTACAATTTTTTTTCTACACATTTTCGCTACAATAATTTTATAAATAATTGTTAAATTGGTCTTAAATTTATTGATTGTTTTATTACTAACTCTAGAATTAATTTTTACATTCAATTAATGTGTGGTTTGAGATCAAGATATGCATATCTATAAAAAGTTGATATTTGTTTTTACATTAATATTTATCCATATACCTCCTTTATATGCAGAGCCATTGGAAGTCGTAATTTATTTAACCCGTTCTGCAAGTGATATTCAACATAAGACATATTCATTAGATTTCATAACCTCGCCTGATACACACAAGGATTTGGATATAAATATCGTTCAAAACGGTTCTATTGGACAAATGAGTAGTACATTTGTTAGAGGAACTAACGCAGACCACACATTATTCACACTAAATGGTATGAGTATTAAAGATCATTCAACACCCAACGGCGTTGATGATATTTCTCAGCATTCAATGTTGGGCGTTAATTCTGTAGAAATTGTAAAAGGTCCTATGAGTACTGTTTATGGACCCAATGCAGTTGGAGCTGTAGTTAATATGTCTTCTTATGCAACTGATGGTAATAGATTAGATTTTTCATTTGGATCAAATGGATATAACAAACAAATAATAAAAGTTGCAGATTATATCGGTACAAATCTTATTGATTTCAGTGCGAGTAGAATTAGTACAGATGGAATTAGTGTCTATAAAGGTGGTGCAGAAAAAGATGGCTTTGATACAAATAATTATAGTTTTAAATCATCTAGCAGAAGAGGGGATTGGTTATTTAACACCAGTATCAATTCTACAGTAAATAAGAGTGATTTGGATAATAGTGGAAGTGATGCGCTAAATTATACAAGCGAATGGAAATTTAATAATCAATATATTGATGCTCAAAGAAATAAGACAAAAATAAGCTACAATCATGTCTCACACGAAAGAGAATATAATAAGTCGGGAACAATTGATACGTATGATAGTGAGAGTCATAATCTTTTGGCAACTCATGTTTTTGATTTCGACCAAGATGATTTAACATTAGGTGTTGAGTTTATGCAACTTTCTGCTGATTTTGATACAAATATAGATGGGTATGTAAGCAGTGTAGATAATTCTCGCAAAAACTCTGCCATTTTTACATCATTTAATCATTTGTTACCAATGGATAACCTAATAACAATAGGTCTAAGGCACGATATATTATCCGGTTTTGATGATGTCACAACATATAGATTAGGTTCGTATTTAAATGGCATCAGGATGTCATATGCAACAGCATTTAAAGAACCAACCGCCTATGAAATGTATGGATCAGATAATTTTGGTTTTAGTGGTAATCCAGATCTCAAACCTGAGTCGAGTAATACATTTGAAATAGGATACGCAACAGATATGTTTGATATATCTCTTTATAACACTCATATTACAGACCTACTTAAATTAAATAATGATTTTACAACTTACATCAATGCTTCGGGTAAGAGCGTTAGAAAAGGTGCTGATTTAAAATTAATTTATTCATTAGATAATTTGACACTCACTAATAATACCAGTTATGTTGTGGCGGAGGATAGCAGTGGAAATGAATTACTAAGACGTCCCAAATGGCAAAACACTCTCTATGCAGATTATGAATTATCC
>JAYPSX010000181.1:0-1080 GCA_038133315.1 Hyphomicrobiales bacterium | reverse complement strand
ATTTTGGTTTTAGTGGAAATCCAGATCTCAAACCTGAGTCTAGCAATACAGTTGAAATTGGATATGCGACAGATATGTTTGATATATCATTTTATAATACTAACATTACAGACTTGCTGAAATATAACGTCACAACTTATATCAATGACTCTGGTAAGAGTGTCAGAAAAGGTGCTGATTTAAAATTAAGTTATTCATTAGATAATTTGAAACTCAATAATAATACTAGTTATGTTTTGGCAGAGGATAGCAATGGAAATGAATTACTTAGACGTCCAAAATGGCAAAACACTCTATATGTAAATTATGAATTATCATCTATGTCAAAGATAACTGGAAAATGGAGTTATTATGGGGATCATTTAGATATAAATTCAGTTACCTTTGCAACAGAAAGACAACCGTCTATCAGTACAATTGATATTGGATATAGTTACATATTTGATAATCATAGTTACTATGCTAACTTAAATAATATTACAGATCTTAATTATGAACGTCCGCATGGTTATAATCAATTGGGCCGTAATTTCGAGATTGGTCTAAAATATATTTTCTAATTAATCGTGAGAATAAAATGACTATTAAACCTTATCAAAGATTAGCATGGTTTGGAACATTATGTTTGCTAATCTCTGCTGTCATGGCAGCTTTTAATATATATCCTTGGTATATCTATGCATTTATCCTTAGTAATAGTTTGTGGGTTTTAGTTGGTATCTTATGGAAAGAAAAGAGTTTAATTGCACTAAACGCAGGATTAACATTGATCTATGTTATTGGTATATTAATTAAGAGTTTTATATAAATGAAAAAATATATCGGGAAATGTCATTGTGGAGGTGTTAAATTTGAATTCAATTGCGATGACAAAGTTGAAATATGGAAATGTAATTGTTCAATTTGTAATCTAATAGACTATGAGCATCTATTCATAAAACACGATCAGTTTCTATTATTGCAAGGTCAAGAATTGCTGAATGAATATAAATTTGGAACAATGAATGCCCGTCATTTTACATGTAAAGTTTGTGGTATAAAAAGTTTCTATCAACCACGTTCTCATCCAGACTCATACAG
>JAYPSX010000180.1:0-3037 GCA_038133315.1 Hyphomicrobiales bacterium | reverse complement strand
AAGACAACTCTTATATCTGCTGTATGTGGAATAACCAACATATCATCAGGTTCTGTCAGTGTAGATGGATTTGATGTGAAAAAGGATTACCGTAAAACACGGTCTATGATTGGATTGGTGCCGCAAGAAATTGCACTACAGCCGTTTGAAAAAGTTATCGATGTTGTCCGCTATTCTAGAAATCTGTTTGGTTATAAAAACGATGACGAGTATATTGAAAATATTCTAAGGAGGCTATTGCTATGGGAAAAGAAAGACAAACGTATAGTTGAACTATCTGGAGGTATGAAGCGACGTGTTATAATTGCCAAAGCTCTCAGCCATGAACCGAAAATACTATTTTTAGATGAACCTACAGCTGGCGTTGATGTGGATCTGCGCATAGATATGTGGGAACTAATAAAAGAAATTAGAAGAAAAGGTACAACTATTATATTAACCACACATTACATTGAAGAAGCAGAAGAAATTGCCGATCGGATTTCAATAATAAGTAAAGGTCAAATCCTTCTAACAGAAAAAAAGACAGAGCTTATTGAAAAGATGGGTCAGAAAGTTATTTCAATAGAACTGAATGAACCAATAAATGATAGAAAATACTCTAATGAGTTTGATATTAGCATCGATGCTGAATCGAACCAAAAAATTATCAATTACAATTACTTAAAAAGTGACAATAACTTTGATAACTTTATCACAAAACTCAAAAATGATGGTTGTATCATAAACAATATTGAAACCAAAGAAAAATCACTTGAAGAAATCTTCTTAGATATAGTGGGTAAATAATAATGAATATTCAAGCTATTAAAGCTATCTACAAATTTGAAATGTCTAGAACATTACGAACACTTGTTCAAAGTATTGCATCTCCTGTGATATCAACTGTTTTATATTTTATAGTATTTGGTTCCGCTATTGGCAGTAGAATGGAAAATATTAGCGATGTGAGTTATGGCAGTTTTATAGTTCCAGGTCTTATCCTGCTAACTGTTTCCTTGCAGAGCCTATCTAATGCATCGTTCTCAATTTATTTCCCAAAATTTATTGGAACAATAAATGAATTACTATCTGCACCTGTTTCTTACACAGAAATTGTAATTGGTTACATATCCGCTGCTGTAACAAAATCTATGGTAATAGGTTTAATCATACTTATAACTGCATCTTTTCTCGTTGATATCACTATTGAACATCCTTTCTGGATGATCTGCATACTATTTTTATCATGTGTTTCTTTTAGTTTGATGGGATTTATTGTTGGTATTTGGGCAAGAAACTTTGAGCAAATTACTATTATCCCTGATTTAATCATAACCCCATTGGTATTTTTAGGAGGAAGTTTTTATTCTATTTCTTTACTTCCAGAATTTTGGCAAAAAGTTACACTTTTCAACCCAATAGTTTACCTTATATCTGGATTCAGATGGGCTTTCTTTGGAAACTCAGACGTTTATATCGGTTATAGTATAATTGCCATTTTAACTTTTACTTTGATATGCTTGCTCATTATCTGGAGAATATTCTTGACTGGATACAGAATTAAAAGTTAATCATCATAATTTTTTAATATTTACCCTAGAAACTAAAAACTAAATTTCCTAGTATAGGCATCACTATGAATGGCATTAAAAAAATAATTCTCTTCTTATACCTTATAGGTATGATTATCTTCCTCTTAGTGATATTTGATGAATTTTCATTTCAAGAAATTATATCACTCGAATTTTTGACAATCTTGAAAGTGTCTTTCATAGAAATAACACAAGATAATATTCTTATTAAATTCTTGGTGATATTCTTTATTGGCTTACTTTGGGCTTTTTTCCTTGGATTTAATTCTCCAATCGGCATATTTTCCGGTATGATATTTGGCTCATATATTGGAACAATAATCTCTCTGTTAGGACTCACTTTAGGCGCAACACTGTTATATGTTTCTGCTCAGTATCTCTTTAGAGAAAATCTTAATAATTTATTCGCAAACAAATACTCAAACATAAGAGGAAAATTTCATAAGGATGAACTAGTTTTTTTTATTTTATATAGAATATTCGTTGGGATACCGTTTGGTATTTCAAATCTTGTTGCCGTATTATTCAATATTAAAGTTAAAAATTTTATTATTGGAACCATGGCAGGTATATCCCCATCAGTTTTCATATGGGCATCTATTGGTTCAGGTTTTGATAGTATTATTTCTAAAAATCAAGAAATTCCAGGTTTTGGCGTAATGATATCTTCTCCTGAAATTAGAACACCAATCATGTTCTTTTTAATTTTCTTAATTCTTGTTTATATTGGAAAAAAATTAATCAATAGAGAAACCTAATCACCAGTTTCTTTTTTTTCTGTCTTGAATTTTTAAAAATTTATTGTTTTGTCTTTGAAAATAAGCTTCTGGATTATAAATCTCTTCACTAATTTCATATGTATTTAATACTGAATTATTACCAGGAAAATCATTAAATAATGCAAAGGCAAGACCATTTATTATATACGGTAAAGAATTTATTTTTCCATCACTATCGGCTTTTCCTTGATAAATTTTCTTATTTGTATCTGCTGAATAAATATCCATGTATAGATGGCGACTATAGAAACTATCCTTAAATGTTCTATAACCTATTAAAACACGTCCACTTGGTGATTTTGCTTGTATTTTAAATTCAAAATTATTTTTCTTTGATTCAAATATGGTTTTTTCTTTGGGTTTTACGTATCTATATATTGGATAATTACTGTACCTTTCTTGAAAATCAATTCCGTAATCAATTTCAACTATATAATCTGCATCTTCAGATTGATTTGTTATATAATAATTTAGGTTTTGAAAATTATCTTCTATGATTCTCTTGTACGTTTTGAATTCTAAATCATCGATTAACTCAACATCTTTATGTGAGACAAATACTTTAATATTGTCGATTTTCTGATAATCAAAATCATGAAATACTTCGACCATGACTTTTAATTTTGGTTCATTGTTATATAGAGTCATGGCCGAAGAGTCTTGGGGAGAAATACCAAGAATAAC
>JAYPSX010000179.1:0-3072 GCA_038133315.1 Hyphomicrobiales bacterium | reverse complement strand
AAGGATGTGACCCAATGTTGAGATTGATTTACAGAACTGATTTAGATGAGAGTGAATTTAAAGACTATGTCATCACTTCTAATGAAAGAGACAAATATTCATCTGAATGGAAAATTCCTCATTTTACTAATACTGGAGAATACGTTTATAATACATATTTAAAGCTTGAAATTGTTTCTTCACAAGCAGATAAAAGACTCCAAATTTTAGTTGAGCTTGAAACTGACGAAGTTTGTCAGAACGATTACACTATTCCTATTAGTCAATGTTCTAATATATATAAAGAGGAACTTAAAGAAACATTTGAATTTCAATTTTTAGGAATTAATAATAATTCAAAGTGTAGATATGTTCAATAAAATAGCTTGAATTTTTCTAAATTGTAGATATGAAAAAGTTTATGTTATTATCTGTATTAACTTTATTTAGCTGTGAGAAAGATCCTATTCAATATACCCTTTCAGTAAGTCCAGACCCTCCAGAAGGAGGTTATGTAAACCCAAGAACTGGAATTTATAATGCAGGTGAAACAGTTTCTTTGCTAGCTTCTCCAAATCAATTCTATGCTTTTAAAAACTGGTCAGGAGGTTGGAATGGAACTTCACCATCAGTTACAATAACTATGGATAGTGATAAGAGTATTATAGGAAACTTTGAAAAAGTTGATGATGATGAAGATGGAGTTTTAAATCAAAATGACATTTGTGGGAATACACTTTCAGGTTTATCAGTAGATAATAATGGATGCGCTCTATCACAAAAAGATACCGATGGAGATGGTGTTACAGATGATGTAGATCTATGCGAGAATACAGACACCTCTGCAGCAATTATTGGATCTAATGGGTGTGAAGTAAGCTTATTTTATTTAGCTAATAATGAAACTACAATAAAAGCTATTAGTGAAGCAGAAGTTGGAATGCAGCAGGAATTCAATGGTAATGTATATAAGGTCATTAGTGAGCAACAACTAAGAGATATGATAGACAATGGTGATGAATTAACATATGTAGTTACATCTAAAATAACTAATATGAATTCTTTATTTTATAGAAATCAAATAATTGGAAATATTACTTCTTGGGATGTTTCTAATGTTTTAGATATGGGGCAAATGTTTCGAGATTCTCCTTTCGATCAACCTATTGGAAGTTGGGATGTTTCTAATGTTTTAGATATGGGACATATGTTTTCCAATTCTCTATTTAATCAAGAGATAGGGGATTGGAATGTTTCTAATGTTACTGAAATGGAAGGAATGTTTTCTAATTCTCCATTTAATCAAGAGATAGGGGATTGGGATGTTTCTAATGTTTTAGATATGGGACATATGTTTAAATACACTCCATTTAATCAAGATATATCATCTTGGAATGTATCGAACGTTACTTCAATGCTTGAGATGTTTCGTAGATCTTCATTTAACCAGCCTATTGGAAATTGGAATACTTCCAGTGTAACCAATATGAGTGCAATTTTTGAAAGTAGTGAATTTAATCAACCTATAGGTAGTTGGGATGTCTCAAACGTTACTGATATGAATGGAATGTTTGCAAGTACATCTTTTAACCAAGATATTTCTAATTGGAATACTTCTAGTGTAACTAATATGGGAAATATGTTTTTATATTCAAAATTTAACAAACCTATAGGTAGTTGGGATGTCTCAAACGTTATTAATATGGAATTTATGTTTGGAGGAGTAGGTAGTCTCTATGCAGATTTAAATCCATTTAATCAGGATATTTCTAATTGGGATGTTTCTAATGTAACTAATATGAGTAAAATGTTTCAATTATCTTTATTTAACCAGGATATTTCCAATTGGAATACTTCAAGCGTAACTGATATGGGAGCTATGTTTGCCAATTCTGCATTTAATCAACCTATTGGTAATTGGAATGTTTCTAATGTAACCAATATGTCATCTATGTTTATTTTTGGATCTTTTGATCAGGATATTAGTAATTGGGATACAAGTAAAGTTGAGAGAATGAACTCTATGTTTTATAGGTCACTATTTACAGGTGACATTTCAAATTGGAATGTGAGTAACGTTACTATATGTTTTGATTTTCATACAGTAAGCTTTAATTCTTCTGGTAAACTTCCAAACTTTTCGAGTTGTAATCCTGATTAATTTTTTTTTAAATTTAATAGATGAGAAAATTTTTACTAATAATATTGATTTTTTTAAGTTGTGCAAAGGAAGCCAACTCTGATTTAATCGATCAGTATCAACTTCAAATTAGTCAGTTAAATTCTCAAATAACTCAACTTAACTCTCAATTAAGTCAATCTCAATCTAAAATATTAGAACTACAATCAACAATTAACACTTTAAATAATCAAGTTGCTACGATTGATAACTTAGAAGAAACCATTACAACTTTAAACTCAGAAATAACAATATTAGAACTAAACATTTCTCAATTAGAAACAGAGGTTTCTTTAATACCTCAATTAGAAAATACAATCTCTCTTTTAAACACTGAGATCTCAACTCTAGAGTCTGTTATCGGTGATCTGAGCTCAGGATTAGAAGGATTAGAAAATCTTGAACAAAGGATATCTACCTTAAATAGTCAAGTTCAAACAATACCTGATTTAGAACAAACAATAGCTTCATTAAACATAGAAATAATAGAGCTCGAATCTACTATCAATTTCTTAAATTCAGAATCAACAGTTCCAGAATTACAAGAAACAATTGCAAATCTTGAAGCGACAATTTTAGATTTAAATTCAGGTTTTAGCAATATCAATGATTTAAGTCAAGCAAATTGGTTAGAGAATAAGTTAAGTAGTCTTGCTAGTCAGGTTGAGTACCTTCAAGCTCAAATTGTTGCACTTAACCTTGAAACTCTTCAATTTCAGTCTTTAAGTAGTGGTACACTTCAAAATGAAACTGGAGTAAATTTATTGTTGGATGCACTTTACTCTAGTCTAGATGGTGTAAGGGGAGAAGCAGAATCTAATGGAACATATAAAGCAGATTGGCATATAGCTGGAAACAATTGGTGGATGGATGTTATTTCAGATGATGCTCATAAAGGTTCTACCGATGGTGAC
>JAYPSX010000178.1:0-3084 GCA_038133315.1 Hyphomicrobiales bacterium | reverse complement strand
CCCGACCCACTGGTCCCAAACCAGTTGCGCTACCAGGCTGCGCTACGCCCCGTTACCTGATATATATAACAAATGCATATTTTATGAAATAAAAAAATTACAAAATAAACAGGTCCGCCACAGCTCCGTGTTTCACATTAATATAAAATATTGATTCTTAAGAAAATACAAAAAATTATTTTTGAAAATGTTTTATTTTTGTGGATTTATATATAAATGAATGTGGCGCTCCCTAGGGGAATCGAACCCCTCTTTCAAGGTTGAAAACCTTGCGTCCTAACCGATAGACGAAGGGAGCGTTATCGAATATATAATTAGTATATTCATTAATTGCAAGCAAGCGTTTTATTTATTTAATGCAGCATCTTCTATGATTATTTGTGGGGTGATTTTATTCATCCATTGGTTTAGGGACAACTTCCCAAGGAAATCTATTCTTTTGTATGTATTTTCAATTATAAATTTACCTAGAGGCATATCAAAACTTCTGAAAGAAATTGCATCTAAATTATACCCATTGTCGTCTTGAATCTTAAATTTAAGGTGCTGATTTTTTAACACAGTTAATCCAATTATTTTATGACTTGGAAAAATAAACTTTGGTTCATCAAAACCATTTCCATAGGGGCCATACCCCAACACACTCCTCACATAATCAGCATTTACCGCAGATGCCATAAGGAGACCATCTACCATAACACTCTTTATTTTGTTTTCAGTGGTGAAGTTGTTTTCAGTTAGATAATGATGAAACTCCTTAAGTTTATTTTTCATAATTTTGAAGCCAGCAGCCATAGTATGCCCTCCTCCTGAAATCAAAACACCATTTAATACCGCATCTTCAATAGCTTTACCAATGTTTATATCACCCACTGACCTTGCTGATCCGATCATTATATCATCGTCTTTATTTACAGGTGATAATATGCAAGCTGTTTTATTATATCGTGATGAAATTCTAGATGCTATTAAACCAATAACTCCGATATGCCAACTTTCTGAAGACAAGATGATAAATTTACTATTCTTATCCATACCTTCATATTGTTTCATTGCATCTTCTGTATTGTTATTTTCAATGCCAATTCTCATAGAATTTAGTTCTTCAAGTTGGTTTGATAAATTTTCACAGATTTCTTTTGAGTTAGATGTCAACAATTTAAAACCAAGATCAGATTGCCCCATTCTCCCGCCAGCATTTATTCTTGGTCCAATTAAATAACCAAGATCGCTTGATGAAATATCATTAGAGGATTTTAATTTGTGAATAATGGTTTCTAAACCAAGATTTTTAAATTTTTTTTGAATAGCTAGACCCTGTTTAATTATTACCCTATTGAGTTTTTTCATTGGAACAATATCTGCTACTGTAGCTAGTGCGGTCAAAGGCAAATACTTAAGTAAATCAATTTTATTGTTTGCATGGTGATCAACAGCTATCATTTTAAGCATTCTATTAATGGAAACTATAGCAAGAAAAACTACCCCAGCTGCAGATAAATACCCAAGATTACTATTGTCATCAATTCTATTTGGATTAACATTTATGGCATCCATTTCATTTGTACTATCTGTTTGATGATGATCAAAGATTATAAAATCTATATCTGAAAAATTTTCGATAATCTCCTGCGAGTTTGAGCCACAGTCAACTGTAATGATTAAATTTACCCCGGACTCTTTTAAATTATTAATTATTTTATTGTTTGGACCATACCCATCTTCAAAACGATCAGGTATTTTAACAATTGTATGCAATCCATTGTTTGACAAGAAATCATACAGAATACTCGATGATGTAATACCATCCACATCATAATCTCCAATTATACCAATTACCTCCTTGTTATGGATAGCTTTGCAGATTCTGCTTGAAGCTAGTTCCATATCCTGCAATACGTAAGGATCAGGAAGATTATTTTTTATGGATAAGTCAGTAATATTTTTAAATTCTTTTTCATCTACTGATCTGTTCAATAAAATATTAAGAAAGGTATGATCTATATTATACTTTTTTGATAGAGAGCTAAGGTATTTTTCATCATATATATTAGCAAACCATATATTTTTTGAAATTGTATTACTGAACTCAATGAGTTTCTTATGAGAATCGATTGATTGCATCAATCTATTTTAGTTAGAATTATTATATTCTGTTTTAATGTGACGTATCGTACCCGAATTTGATCTCATCACAAGCGTTTCTACATAAATTTTATTTTCATAAAATTTTACTCCACTTAGCATGGAGCCATCGGTTACACCACTTGCAGAAAAGATGGCTTCTTTTGAAACAAGTTCATGCAAACTATACTTTTTATTTAGATCATTTATGCCCATTTTTTTTGCTCTGGATTCTTCATCACTATTGTTTATTACCAATCTGGCTTGCATTTGACCTCCAATACACTTTAAGGCTGCAGCAGCCAAAACACCTTCAGGTGCACCTCCTACGCCCACATACATATCAATATTTGTTTGACTGGGGTTAGTTGTTGCAATTATGCCAGCGACATCACCATCTGGAATTAAATAAACAGAAGCGCCAACGCTTCTTGTTGATTTTATATGTGATGCATGTCTTTCGCGATCCAAAATACATACAGTAATTTCTTCGGGTGAAACACCCTTAGCTTTTGCTATTGAGATAATATTTTCAGATGGTGAGGCATCAAGATCTATTATTCCCTCTGGATAACCAGGACCAATTGCAATTTTATCCATATATGTATCAGGTGCATTCAGCATACCTCCTGCCTCTGACATAGCAAGTACAGCAAGAGAATTTGGCATTGCTTTTGCACATAATGTTGTGCCTTCAAGTGGATCAAGAGCTATATCAACACTAGGCCCATTTCCAGTTCCTACCTTCTCTCCAATGTAAAGCATTGGAGCTTCATCTCTCTCTCCTTCACCAATAACTACCTTACCGTCCATTGTCATACTATTTAATACTGTTCGCATTGCATCAACAGCAGCTTGATCAGCAGATTTTTCATCACCACGACCACGTAATTTTGCAGCAGCAATAGCAGCATGTTCTGTAACCCTAACAATTTCAAGGGTGAAGGATCTGTCCATTGA
>JAYPSX010000177.1:423-3094 GCA_038133315.1 Hyphomicrobiales bacterium | reverse complement strand
CTTCCACCCTGGGCGAAAACATTATTCTTATCTCCAATGCCATTGTTTAAGACTGCATGCACTCCATCATTAAAATCATAAAATGTATTCATTTTGTTTTGCATTCTTCCAGCATCGTACCAATGTTTACCCATCTCGCCTCCACCTCGAATATTTATTATTGCAAAGATGAAACCTCTATCTAGCAACGGAAGAATGCTTCTCCTGAAGCTGGCTTCGGTATTAATGCCATACGAACCATATCCATAAAATAAGATAGGTGAAATGTCGGCAGTAGATTTTTTTCGTACTAATGAAATTGGTATTTGGATACCGTCTCTGGCTGTAATAAATTTCCTGGAGGTTTCATATTCTTCTGGATTATATTTATTGATTTCTTTTTTCCAAACTACCGATGTTGATACATTTATTTGATCTACTTCAAGTATTTGAGTGGGAGTAATCAAAGATGAATATTCGTATAACAAATTTCCTTCTGGATCCTGATATTTTGATGGCAGGAGAGATGTCGAATAACTTTCTTCGGATTGTTGAACAATTTCTAAGTCCTTATAGTTATTTTTTAAGACTGCTATTTCTGGTAGTCCATTTTTTCGGATTTCTAAGGCCAGGAAGTTACTAAATGGAATTAAGTTTTCAATAAATACATCCTTATCATGAGGCACAAGAAGGTTATTCGGATTAAGAAAGTTTGATGCTGAATCCAGCTTTGTCTTGTAAACAGCAAAATTAGGTGAGCCCTTATTGGAGCGTACGTATAAATTTTGATCCAAATAATTGGCATAATAAAGATGATTTTCTTCTCTTGATAGCATCAAATTTAGTGAATTTAATCTTTTATTGAAATATCTAATTTCATTAGTGTTTGTTGCTTCAATATTAATAAATGCAATTTCTTTATCCATTGATTCATATAAATTCATATTAAACTCTGGGTCGTTTTCTTCGTAAAGCAAGCGGTCATCAGTTTGCGATGTACCAAGTCTGTGTAAGAAAACTTTATTAGCTATCAAAGTTACAGGATCTTTTTTAAGATAAAGAATAGTGTCACTATTAACCCAAACAATATTTCCAGATGTCAGTGAGAGGGCATCATCTAGGAGCTTGTTATTATTTGTATCAAGAAACTTTACAACATATTCTCTTCTTCCTGTTGTATCTTCAGAAAAGGCAACGAGTTTGTTATCAGGGGACGGATTTAAAGAAACAGTGTTGTAATAGTCATAATCCTTAAATTTAATATTTGGATCAAGAACGATTTCATCATTGTCACCTGTTGATCTTAAGTAAACAGGCAACTGCTTATCTTTATATTGAATAGAGTAATATTTGTATTCGCCGTTTTGAAAATGAAATGACTTTTCTTGTTCAGGAAGTTTAGAGATTAATTCTTCAACTATCGTTGTTTTAAAATCTTGTTTATCTTTAAACCATGCTTCAGCATAGGCATTTTCCTCTTTTAAGTAGCTGATTACTTCGGGGTCTGATCTAGAGTCATCTCTTAACCAGTAGTAGTTATCAATTCGCTGGTAACCATGGGCCACAAGTTCATAAGGAATTTTTTTTGGAGAAGGAATATTGTGTTTCATAGGTTGGTATTTGTCGCACGATACGGTCATAAGGAGGAATAGGGTAAATAGGTATTTGAGCATAATAATAAATTTTATATATAAAACCTCAACATGTGTAATTAAGATAGAATATATTATCTACTCATAGTTAAATGAATTTACCTGAACTAGTCATCCCAAAAAATTTATTAGCCAAAAGACCCAAGTTTCTTGCTTATATTTGTAAAAAGATTTTTAAATTTATAGGCTGGAAAGTGGTAGGCCATTTACCGGAAAACAAAAACTTAATGGTAGCTGTTGGGCCACATACATCAAATTGGGACTTTGTGGTTGGCATGCTTTTCGTAATTGGATGGGATGCAAGGATTAATTGGATTGGTAAGCATACTATTTTTAAACCTGGTCTTAATAAGATATTTAGAAAAGTAGGCGGGATCCCTGTTAATCGATCGGCTCCAGAATCTTTGCTGCAGGATATTAAAAAAGTTACCGATGAATATCAGAACTATATTTTAGCCATAGCACCAGAGGGAACTCGAAAAAAAGTTCAAAAATTAAAGACAGGATTCATAAGAATATCCAATCAGCTTCAATGCGACATTATGCTTGCCGGTCTAGATTTTAAACGCAAGATGATCGTTATTAATGAATCTTTTAACCCATCTGGTAATTTTGATTTGGATGTAATACAAGTAAGGGAGTACTTTGCTAATTTTGGAGCAAAAAAAGTTAATAATTTCTAAATGACCAAAACGAAACTATTTCTACTTATTATTTTTATATCAAGCTGCTCACACCAAAGATTTGATTTAGCAATCGTTAATGGCTTCGTAATTGATGGATCTGGTAATCAAGGAAGTATTCTGCAGATTGGCATTATTGATGAAAAAATAGCTTTCATTGGAGATTCTCTGCCATTTAAAGCAAACTCAATAATCGATGCTTCTGGTCTTATTGTATCCCCCGGTTTTATTGATCCTCATACTCACGCCATAAGAGGTATTTTTGATGTTCCTACTGCAGATAGTTCATTATTACAGGGTATAACCACATTAACTGAGGGAAATGATGGAACTTCGCCATTTCCCATAGACCAGCAT
>JAYPSX010000177.1:0-413 GCA_038133315.1 Hyphomicrobiales bacterium | reverse complement strand
GCATTACCAACAAATCGAAAAAACAAAGATTAGTCCTAACTGGGCGGTTTTTGTTGGTCAAGGAACGATTAGGCAGGAGGTTATGGGATTTGATGATAGACCGGCAACGGATATCGAGATTAATTCCATGAAAGAACTTGTCCATCAATCAATGCAGCAAGGTGCTTTGGGTTTATCTACAGGTCTTTTCTATGTTCCAGGTAACTTTACACCAACCAAAGAAATAATAGAGCTTGCTAAAGTAGCTGCTGAATACAATGGTGTCTATATCTCTCATATGAGGGATGAGGCAGCTGATATTTTATCATCTGTAAATGAGACAATTGACATTGGTAAACAGGCCAATATTCCAGTTCAAATAACTCATCACAAGGTCATTGGAAAGAATAATTGGGGATTATCCTCTGAGACTT
>JAYPSX010000176.1:0-3109 GCA_038133315.1 Hyphomicrobiales bacterium | reverse complement strand
TGCCTACCCGCGAACCTTCGTTAAGTTTCACCTGAGTATATGAGTGCGTTGTGCTAAGCAGCACAGCCTCTAACATTGAACAGAAAAAGGAAATACCGATTGCGGAAACAAAAAAAACAATAAGACTTGTATACATTGTGGTGAATTAATTCATCATAGTATTAATTAACGGGAAGCCTTACTTTTAGTTAGTGTGTTCATAATTGCACATTATAGGAAATATAACGGTAGTTCAACATAAACCGATCAAAAAATTTTGAACACCTATAAATATATTTTTTTTATTATTTGGTTGAAGGCTTTGGCTTCTTCAAACTGAATCCAATGACCTGAATTTTTAATTAGGTGACACGTAATACTTGGTATCAATGAGGTCATGATTTGATATGCATCATCATATCCATTAATTAGAGTTACATCAAATTCTCCCCATATGATGTCAATTGGTTGAGTAATATCTAATAACCTGTTGGGGAGATTATGGGATGCTACAATATCGAGGCTCCTAACCTTTCCACCCCGGGTGTTAAGTGTTTGAATTATTATTGCTTGTTCATCAATCTTCTCTGACTTGTGAATCATCATAACTGATAAATTATACCTTTGTGCTTCAAATAATTCTTCTTTTGTTGATGCACCTCTCCAATTTTTCATTTGAGGACGCTTAAAGGGCATATTACCTGTTCGATTATATCCAACCAAGGTTAGCCGATTTACTTGATCGCCAGCAAATTTCATCATGTGTGAACCAATTACTGATCCAAAAGAGAAACCAACAATATTGAATTTTTGTTCACTGATAAGTTCTTTTAGAGCTGAGTATATGGTTTGAGCGTATTTATCAACATTTGGTAACTCAGGCAATGCCTCTGAGTCACCAAATCCAGGCATATCGGGAATAATAAGCTGAAAATCACTTGAGAGTTCTTCAATATTTTTAAGCCAATGGAGCCATGATCCATAACCACCATGCAACAATACTAAAATAGGTCCATTATCACCCCAGAGACGAAATGATATTCTTGTTCCCTCTTTAGTTGTTATAAACTTTTGCTGAGAAGAGTTTCTTATCTCCTCAATCTCATTGTTGAGTTGAAGTTCCATAGTCGTATTTAAATAAACAAATTATTTAGTATTGTATAGGATAATAATATTATAAAATATATTTTGATTATCTAAACACACATCCATAGAGGAAAAAATTCGATACCCCGCACTTCATAGTAAGTATTTTAGATACTATCTTTTTGGTATGACACCATCCATGCAAGCGGTATGGATTACTCGGATCGTTATCAGCTGGATAGCATGGGATCTAACAGGATCGAGCACTTATGTTGGTTTATTATCATTCTTTTTGTTTGTGCCATATATAACAACAATTCCTTTTTTTGGGGTTTTGCTAGATCGAATTGAACCCTTAAAGACAGCTATACTTGCTCAGCTTATACAAGGCTTGGCCGCCTTCTCAATTTTTCTTCTGCATATTTTCGGAGTCTTATCTATTTTTAATTTATGTATTATTTCGTTGATTATTGGCACTGCAAATAGCGCCCAAGGATCTGCCCGTCAAACAATTGTACCTCGTATCGTAGACAAACCAACCATAGCAAACGCTGTTGCCTTTAATGCAATGAACTTCCAGGTAGCACGTATAATAGGTCCAAGTATTGGAGGAATTCTAATTGGTATAGTTGGAACAAAATATACTATTCTCATTTCTTCATTCTTCTTTATTCCAGCTCTAGTGACACTCTCTCTAATACAACTTGCTCCAAAACAGAGAGAGCCAAAAACTAAGGAGACAAACTTTATTGGTGAGTTAATTGATGGAGCAAAATTTGCTTATAAAAATGTTATCATTCTGGAATGTATAATACTTACATTTATTGCATCAATTATCATTAGAGGGTGCCACGAGTTATTGCCTGCCTTAGCTGATGGTAAATTCAATATGGGAGCAGAAGGTTTAGGAAATATCATGGCTGCCGCCGGTGTTGGTGCGCTAATAAGTGCATTTCTCATTGCTTCGCGTAAGAAGACATATAATGAGAATGGGATACCAATGATTGCGAAAATATCACTCATAATCGGTCTATTATCTGTAACAATACTAGGCCAAGCCGATACATGGAATATGGCGCTTTTTGCAGCATTTATTAGTGGTGCATGTGTAACAAATGTTGCTATCGACATGCAATCAACTGTCCAAATGCAATTAACAGACTCATACAGAGCACGCGTTGCAAGTTTGTGGCTTGCTACAGCGATTGGTGGGAATGCTGTTGGATCAATACTCAATGGAATATTTTCTGATATTTATGGAATTTCAAACACATTCTTATATGTAGGAATTATAGGAATTATCCTTGTCATTTTTACACAAACTGCTCTTATTATGAATAACAAATCGTATAAAATATAATGACAAAAGAGCAAGTTCAAAAACAAGCACCAATAGCAGTATTATTTACGATGTTATTTGCAGGGCAGATTGCATCTACTATTTTTCTTCCCGGTTTACCATCTATTGCGGTTGAACTTGAAATCCCTCGATCAATTGTTCAGATAATGGTCCCAGTATATCTTGCTGCCTTCGCGTCAACTCAATTAATTATTGGTCCTTTATCAGATAAATTTGGAAGAAAACCGATTGTATTACTCGGTATTTTACTTTTCACATTTGCAAGCTATTTATGCGCTAATGCTAATGATATTCAAACGCTACTTCTTTGCAGGGTTGCACAAGCAACTGGGGCATGCTCAACTCTGGTAATCAGTAGAGCAATTATTAGAGATACTTCCGAAGGCTTAGCTGCCGCTAAAGCTATGTCATACGTTGCTATTGCAATGGCTGTTGGTCCGATTATGGCTCCTTTTATTGGAGGTTTCTTAACCGGATGGTTTAGCTGGAGAGCTACATTTTTATTTACAACGCTAATTGGTTTTATAGTTCTCATCCTGATCTCAATCAATTTGAAAGAGACGCTTCCTAAGGAGATGAGAAACCCACCAAAATTAAGTACCCTATATAGTAGTTATATGGAACTGCTTAAAAATAAGAAATTTACCGCTTATAGTTTAATAACTGCATTTGCAAGCGGTGCTA
>JAYPSX010000175.1:2816-3119 GCA_038133315.1 Hyphomicrobiales bacterium | reverse complement strand
CCTACTGCATAATCAACTATATTGTTTATGGCATTGTCTCCATATCCAAGAGATTTTAGTGCTTCTGGAACAGCTCTGTTTATAATTTTAAAATATCCACCACCAGCTAACTTCTTAAATTTTACAAGAGCAAAATCTGGTTCAATACCAGTTGTATCACAGTCCATAACAAGACCAATAGTACCTGTTGGAGCAATTACAGTAGTTTGAGCATTTCTATATCCATACTTTTGCCCTAACTCAAGTGCATCATCCCATGATTTTGTGGCTTCTGTGAGAAGTACCTTATCCTTTATGTTGGAG
>JAYPSX010000175.1:1466-2806 GCA_038133315.1 Hyphomicrobiales bacterium | reverse complement strand
ACATTAGAATGATCTAATGGGACGGGATTTGTTGAAAGTTCTATATAATTTTCTTTATTACCATATGCAGCATTTCTATGATTTGAGATTACTCTTAGCATATGTTTAGAATTTCTTTTATAGTCAGGGAATGGGCCTAGTTCAGATGCCATCTCCGCAGATGTCTTGTAAGCTATTCCAGTCATTAGAGCAGTAATAGCTCCACAGATTGCTCTTCCTTCGTCAGAATCATAAGCAATCCCATTTGTCATTAAATAGCCACCAATATTGGCATATCCGAGTCCAAGAGTCCTATACTCATAAGATAGTTTTGCTATATTTTTTGAGGGGAATTGTGCCATAAGGACTGATATCTCAAGTACCATTGTCCATAGTCTTACAGTATGCATAAATTCACTCGTTTTGAAGCTACCATCTCTATTTCTAAATTTAATTAAATTTATCGACGCCAAGTTGCATGCAGTATCATCAAGAAACATATATTCGGAACATGGGTTTGAAGCTCTAATTTCGCCACCTTCTGGGCAGGTGTGCCAGTCGTTAATTGTTGTATGAAATTGAAGCCCTGGATCTGCGGATGCCCAAGCAGCGTATCCAATTTGTTCCCAAAGATCTTTTGCTTTCATAGTTTTAACAGGAGAATTATCTTTCCTTGATCGCAGATGCCAGTCTTCATCGTTTTGAAGAGCGTTTATAAATTCATCAGTTAATCTAACTGTGTTGTTTGAGTTTTGACCTGCAACCGTCAAGTACGCTTCAGAGTCCCAGTCGGTATCATAAGTCTCAAATGCCATTGAGGTATAACCTTGCTCTGCAAATTGTATTGCACGTTTAATATAATTTTCTGGCACATGCAGTTTTCTGGCATTTATTATCTCTTTTTTTAACGCAGGATTCTTTTTCGGATCAAAGCAATCTTTATCAGAACCCTCACAATTCACACACGCTTTTAGTATTAAATTGAGATGCTTTGCACAAATTTTAGAACCTGTTACTAGTGCTGCAACTTTTTTTTCTTCCTTTACTTTCCAGTCTATAAACTCTTCTACATCTGGATGGTCAATATCTACCACTACCATTTTGGCAGCTCTTCTTGTTGTACCTCCAGATTTTATTGCACCTGCTGAACGGTCACCAATTTTTAAGAAGCTCATTAGACCAGAAGATTTTCCACCTCCGGATAGTCCTTCACCGTCGCCACGGATTTTTGAGAAGTTGGACCCGGTACCAGAACCATACTTGAATAGTCTTGCCTCTCTCGTCCATAGATCCATTATTCCACCTTCATTTACGAGATCATCTTCAATGGATTGAATAAAGCATGCATGTGGTTGTGGATG
>JAYPSX010000175.1:0-1366 GCA_038133315.1 Hyphomicrobiales bacterium | reverse complement strand
AACACTCCTCCATAACCAGCTTGGCACATCATTTTCTTCTACTTTTTTTAATTTTGAAGGTACGCCAGCTCTTCTAAAATATTTTTGTGCTATAATGTCAGCGGCAACTTGACTCCAACTTTCAGGAACTTCTAAATCATCGAGTTGAAATACAATTGATCCATCAGGGTTTTTGATCTGACTAGATGTTTTTATAAATTTTATATTTTCGTATGGGGATTCATTATCTTTTGTAAAACATCTTTCAATCTTCATTTTTTTCCTCTTTTTTCTTACCGCAGACTTTTTAATTTAATTTTTTTGTTTATTATGTCCACATCTAATTTTAAAAAATTTCACTTTTAAACAGGGTTTTAAATTTATACACATACACTACAGATAGTGTTATTTGAAAACATACTAATACTACATATTGTTTATTACTAAAACGTAAAAAATTTGATAATTTGAAATATTTTTTATGTTTGATAATAAAAATACTATGTGTTTGTTTTAAAATTTGTTATTACTTAATTATTAAGTTAACTTGATTCTATTATAAGATTACAAGTCATTTAAAGTAATTAGATAATTTATATGTTGAAATTCATAAAACAGATGTTTACTTGGTGGAATGGTCAAACAATATCCACCCGTTTATCAACTTCTCTATTCGGGAAAAGAGTTGGAATGGATGAGTTTGGTAATCAATATTTTACAACCAAATCGAAGAACAATAATAAGCCAACAAAGAGATGGGTTGTTTACAATGGTTATGCTGACTCTTCAAAAGTTCCACCAAAATGGCACGCATGGCTACATAATGTCGTAAATGAACTGCCAGATGAAAATATCACCTCAAATAAGGTATGGATAAAAACTCATACTCCAAATTTAACAGGATCCCAATCAGCATATAGGCCTCGAGGGAGCCTGAAAAACAATCTAATAGAAGGTGGGAACCAGACAGATTATCATCCTTGGAAACCTGCAGAGTAAACGGTAAATATGAGGAATAATCTACTTGAAAGTTTAATTGGTTTTGTTGTTATTCTAATAGCTATCCTTTTCTTCATATATTCATACTCAATGATGGGAAACAAAAATCCTTCAAAAACATATGAGATAACAGCAGTTTTTAATGAGGTATCTGGTTTGATATCAGGATCAGATGTTCGGCTTTCAGGTATCAAAGTTGGATCAGTTTCAAGTCAAATACTTGATGTGGACACATTTGAAGCGATAGTTAGTATGCGTATCAATAATGACATAAAAATACCTACTGACAGCAGCGCAAAAATTTCCTCAGAAGGGTTGCTTGGAGGAAATTATATTGCAATAGAACCACGTGGATCTGATGACATCCTGATCGATTGCGGTGTTATTG
>JAYPSX010000174.1:0-3126 GCA_038133315.1 Hyphomicrobiales bacterium | reverse complement strand
GCTACTAATTTACCTTTATTAATAATACCGATTTGATCACAAAGTTCTTGCGCCTCCTCGAGATAATGAGTTGTTAGTAGAATAGTTGTTCCTTGTTGATTAAGCTCCCTTACAAAATCCCATAACTGATGGCGTAACTCAATATCGACCCCAGCCGTAGGTTCATCAAGCACTAAAACACTCGGTTGGTGCGTTAATGCCTTTGCAATTAACAATCTTCTTCTCATTCCTCCTGATAATGTTCTCGAGTATGAATAAGCTTGATCTGATAATCCTAGCCTTGATAACAAGCCCATTGAATCCCTGTTCTTTTTAGGAACACCATACATACCGGCCTGTGTTTCTAGAACCTCAACAGGCTTAAAAAATGGATCAAGATTTAATTCCTGTGGTACGATTCCAATGGCAGATCTAGCTTTCCTCTTTTGTTTTTCAATGTCAAAGCCATTGATTTTTGCTATGCCAGATGATTTTACAACTAGATTTGCTAAAATATTGATAAACGTTGATTTTCCAGCCCCATTTGGCCCAAGTAAACCAAATATTTGACCTTTTTTTATTTGAATTGAAAAATCAATGAGAGCATGCTTATTAGAACTTCGATTCCTACTTTTGTATATCTTATTGAGAAGATTAGTTTCAATGGCTAATTCCGTCATTTACAAAACCTATCAGTACTATTTTAATTTTAATTTCAGACTTACCGTAGTAATCTTTATATTAAATAAACTAATTATCTTGGATTATCAACTTTTACAAAATGTCAAAAATTAATTCTAATTCAACATTATTCTTGATAGATGGATCAACCTTTATTTTTAGGGCATATTTTGCGATGTACAAAGCATCCCAAAACAGGGGTAGCGGTTTCAGCAGATCAGATGGTCTTCCAACAGGTGCTGTTATGGCATTTTGTAATATGATGTGGAAAATAATCACAAATGGAATAGATACTATCCATCCAAGTCATATTGCAGTTGTTTTTGATACAAAAGAAAAAACCTTCAGGAGCGATATCTATCCCTCTTATAAAGCAAATAGAGATGCCCCTCCGGAAGACTTAATCCCTCAATTTCCTCTTATTCATAGAGCTGTAGAAGCTTTCAATATAAAATCAATTTCAAAAGCAGGATTCGAAGCAGATGACATTATTGCTACATATTCAAAGCAAGCAAAAGAAGCAGGTGCGAAGACAATAATAATATCCGGAGATAAAGATCTAATGCAGTTAGTGAATGATAATGTCATTATGTATGATCCAATGCCAGGCAGAGAGAGATTTATAGATATAGAAGGCGTCCGTGAAAAATTTGGCGTCACACCCAATAAGGTGGTTGATGTTCAATCGCTAGCAGGAGACTCCACGGATAACATCCCAGGTGTTCCTGGAATAGGTCTAAAAATTGCAGCAGAGTTAATCAATGAATATGAAACTCTCGAAAATTTGCTAGATAATGCAGAGAGTATAAAACAAAATAAAAGAAGAGAGAATCTAATTAACTATGCCAATGATGCAAGAATTTCTTATCAACTTGCACTTCTTGATTCTTCAACACCTCTAGATATAAAACTTGATGATTTATCAAACCAACAATTAGATTATGAAAAAATATTATCATTCTTAACAGAAATGGAATTCTCTAATCTGGAAAAGAGAGTTGATGGTTGGTTCTCAAAAGAAAATAACAACACTTACTTTGAAACATCTACTTCTCAAATTAAAAAAAACAATATTTCTAATGTTCCATCATTAACTCAACACATTGAGATCCGAGATCCCCATGCATTTGACAACGTATATAGTAAGCTAGTCCAGAGTAGAGAAATATTTATTAATATATCCAGCGATATTTCTAATGGAATTTCATTAACTACAGAAGGAGATATGATTTACACAATTTTTCTGGAGACAGAGAAATCAGATGAGAAAATCCAAGAAAATAGTATCTTTTTGAAACTTAAATTTATTATGGAAGACTCTAGTATCAAAAAGATATTTTTTGATTACAAAGCAGTCTTATACTTATTAGAAAAATATAATATTTCTATCAATGCCACTGAGGATCTATCCTTACTTGCTTATGTTATCAATAATGGGAAAGTAAAAAATGAATTAACTGCATATGCTCTATTCTACAAAGATGAAATATCAATTTTAGAAGGGCTTGAACAAAAAATTATAAGTAAAGTTGAACTAGCAAGTCACGAAAAAGTTTCTTTAATTCATAGAATCTGGAATTATCTAACAACAAAAACCCTGTCAGGTGGAGCTATTCAGGTTTATGAATTGATTGAAAAACCACTTATAAAAGTACTCTATGATATGGAGAGCAGAGGGATAAAAGTGGATAAATCAGTTTTAGATGAACTATCCCTTAAATTTGGTACAAAAATTAACCAATTAGAAAAAAATATTCATATTTTAGCAGGGGAAGAATTTAATCTTGCAAGCCCCAAACAGCTCGGTGAAATTCTATTTGACAAGTTAGCACTAAAGGGTGGAAAGAAGAATAAAAGTGGCGCTTGGGCAACGGGTATTGATATATTAGAAGACTTATCACTGCTTGGATATGAAATAGCTGATAACATAATTGAATGGCGGCAATTAAGTAAATTGAAAACTACTTACACTGATAGTATTCCAAATTTTATTAATAAGGAAACTCAGAGAGTGCATACACAATTTTCTCAATCCTTAACCTCGACTGGCAGATTGTCATCTTCAAGTCCTAATTTACAAAATATTCCAATAAGAACTTATGAGGGGAAACAAATCCGTTCAGCATTTGTGTCAGATGATGATTGTGTTTTTTTATCTGCCGATTATAGCCAAATTGAGCTACGTGTGTTAGCTCATGTTGCTGAAATTGAACAGTTGAGAAATGCCTTCTTGAAAGATCTTGACATACATAAGATGACAGCTGCATCAATACTTAATGTTGAGATAGAAGATGTAACTGAAGAAATGCGGTATCAGGCAAAATCAATAAATTTTGGGATTATTTACGGGATTTCTGCATTCGGACTTGCAAAGCAATTAAAGATCCCTCGACATGATGCAAAAAAATTTATAGATGATTATCTCTTAAGATTCCCAGGTATAAAACAATATATGGAAAGAACCAT
>JAYPSX010000173.1:0-3129 GCA_038133315.1 Hyphomicrobiales bacterium | reverse complement strand
GAATACAAAATTTATTACTCGAAAAGCAATATAATTCTGCAGCAAACAAAAATATCAATTTTATATATTAAAAAACTTTTATAATTTCATTAAAGTGTGATATGTATTCTTATCTCTCACTTTATAGAAATTCCTTTTAATGAAATCTTTTGCTGAAATGGGACTTCCAGAGTTCCTTAGTCATACTTTAAATCATCTAAAATTTAATACACCAACTCAAATACAATCTATTTCCATACCGCTAGCTATGGAGGGGAAGGATATTTTAGGTTCTGCACAAACTGGCACGGGTAAAACAGCTGCTTTTGCAATCCCACTAATTGTAAATTTACATAATAAATCTAATAGCACGGCATTGGTTATGACACCTACGCGTGAATTGGCTTCACAAGTCATGAGTCAATTTACATCTTTACTTGGAAAAAAAACAAAAACAAGAAGCGCATTGTTAATTGGCGGTGATTCAATTTTTAAACAATTAAACCAATTAAAAAATAAGCCAAGATTGATTGTTGGAACTCCTGGACGGATAAATGACCATTTAAAAAGAGGTAGCTTAAAATTAGATTTTTTAGATTTTCTTGTTTTAGATGAAACTGATCGTATGTTAGACATGGGTTTCTCAGTACAAATCAATGAAATACTGAAATATGCCCCAGCTAAAAGACAAACATTATTATTTTCCGCTACATTACCACCCAATATTATTAAATTATCCAAACAATACATGACTGATCCAGTTAGGGTAGAAGTTGATAAATCAATGGAGCAACCTTTAAATATAAAACAAGAAGTTATCTACACACGTGCAGATAAAAAATATGATCATTTAAAATCTGAAATAGAGAAACGATCTGGTTCAATAATTATATTTGCAAAAACCAAATTAAACACCGAAAATCTTGTAAAGAATTTATCAAGGGATGGGTATGATGCATTTAGTATTAATGGAGACTTACGTCAAAATGTGAGAGCGCGTGTTATTAATAATTTTAGAAAAATGAAATTCAGAATATTAGTAGCCACAGATGTTGCATCACGTGGAATAGATGTTCCGCATATTGAACATGTGATTAATTATAATCTGCCAGAAAATCCAGATGATTACATTCATAGAATTGGGAGGACGGCTAGAGCTGGTGCAAATGGTGCTACAGTTATATTCATAACACCGTCAGAAATGCAAAAGTGGAATAGAATTAAGACGTTACTCAAATTGGACATAGAAGAAGTTGGAATTAAAGATGAAACAGCAGAAATAAATAAGAAAAACAGAAAAGGTTTCACTAACAAAAAAAATAAGATTAGATTCTTTTCTAAAGAAAACAAAAAAAGACCAAAAAAAAGAAATGGAAAAAAATCTAAAAATAAATGACATCAATGTTTCTCTATGCCTAAATAAAAAAGAAAGTGATATATTTGTAGTCTTAATCCATGGACTTCAATCTAATAAAGAAGTATTTAGTTCAATAAGGTCTGATATTGAAAAAAAATTACAATTTTCAACCATATCAATTGATCTTGTAGGATTTGGTAATTCAGAAAAGCCAGATAATTTTCCATACGATTTAATATCACAGGCAACTATAGTTAAAGATATTATTCAAAGCTTGGAAATAAAAAATATTATCCTTATTGGTCATAGTTATGGTGGTATGATATCAACATATTTATCTAATCAAAGTGATTTAAATGTATCAGCTCTAATTAGTTTAGAGGGAAATCTTACAAAAGGTGATTGTGGTGAGAGTATGAATGTGTCAAACTTATCATTTTCTGACTTTAAACCTTACTATAATGAATTAATTTCTAAATTAGATAATACTAAAAACTTTACTGAGCAATTTCGTGCTGATGCGTTAAAAAAAATCCCAGATTATGTTTTTTATAAATCGTCAAAGACTATTGTTGATTGGTCTATAAAATCAATTTTATTTACTGAATTTATAAATAATAAAATCCCTAAATTATTAGTTATAGGTTCAGATAGCGGCTTCGAAAGTAAACCAGATGATAAACATACAACTATTAAAACAATAGAGAAAACAGGTCATTTTATGTTATTGGAAGAACGGATTAAAACATCAAAAATAATAATTGATTTCATAAGAAACATGAAAAAACGGGACAAGAAATAATGGTATGGCAATTGGATCCAAAAATAGATGCTGATACATACCATGCGATTGATCAGCCTGGTTTAGTAATATTATTAATGGATGATGAACGTTATCCATGGCTCATCATTGTTCCAAAAAAAGATAACATCAGGGAACTAATTGATTTAGATGAAGATGAGAAAAAACAAATATACCAATGCATTGACTTAATTTCTAATTTTTTGAAATTAAAATATATTAATACAACAATCAATATTGCAAAAATTGGTAATATTGTGAAGCAATTACACATTCATATCGTAGCAAGGAATGAGAATGACTATTCTTGGCCTAATCCTGTATGGGGAATTGGTCAACCACACAAGTATAATAAAAATGATGCCAAAATTCTTATTGAGGAATTAAAACAATATTTTATTAAAAACTATCCCCATATAGATTAAATTAAAATTTTTTTTATTGATCTCACTCAAACTTTGATGGTTAAATGTATATGTATTTTATGTATGTTGATAGGGAATTATATAAATGAAATCATCTGCTTTTCAATATGAGTTACCAGAAGATTTAAGCGCCGCACTTAAATTATTAGACTCAAAAGATATGGATATTCTTCCATTGGCTGGAGGTCAAAGCCTCATACCTATGATGAATTTTAGGGTGGCTCAGCCAGATGTTTTAGTAGATTTGAATAAAATAGATAGTTTGAAAAATATCAAAATTGAGGGTGATAATGTAAAGATAGGTTCAATGGTTCGATACTGCGAATTAGAACGATCTGATATAATTCAAAAACATTTTCCTCTAATCATACACGTTATTCCTTATATTGCGCATAGCGCTATTAGAAATAGAGGAACTTTAGGTGGTAGTGTATCACTAGCAGATCCAGCCGCTGAAATGCCTTCAATTTTAATTGCATTAAATGCATCAATAGAACTATCGAGTTCCAGTAACACAAGAACAGTAAATGCCGAAGATTTTTTCAAGGGAATTTTTGAAACAGATA
>JAYPSX010000172.1:0-3134 GCA_038133315.1 Hyphomicrobiales bacterium | reverse complement strand
CAGTAGAGCAGCAGCACCACCTAATAGTATTTTTTTATCCATGATATTTCCTTTCATAATAAAAAAAGTTAACAAAAAAGTTATTTTATATAAAATAACGCACGATGCACGACACCGTGCATATGTAAACAATTTACCAAATTATCAATTAGTAGCAAGTAGGAAAACTGCATTTATTTTACTTTATTTTTAAGTGTGACATAAATGCAACAGCGATTAATGTATTGTTAATATTTGATCCAACATTCATACATCAAATAAAGTAAAAAATGAGCTCTATTATGACACTAGAGCTAAAATAATGAAACTAATTTATGTTAAGAATTAGAACTAGAAGCCAAGGGTTACAGAAACACCAGCTCTCCAGGCATCCTGCTCTCCGTTACCAAGTTCTTCAGAGGCTCTGTCAATTTCTGTATTTGAGATGTTAAGGCCAAGATCAACGCCTTCACCTAATGGTTTAATAGCTTCAAGCATCATGATTTTTGATTTATCTTGAACTTTGTCACCATTCACTTTGTCACGTGCATAATCTAGGGTTTCTTGTGAATAGCCTATCGTATAATCCACGTCATTATATGAGCGTCCTACACCAACTGACCAGACATTCGTATCACCACCATCTGTCGTATTTAAGAATGAATAAGCTGAAGATAGTGTGTATTCACCGACAGAGAAGTCCGCACCTAGTGCTGTTAGCGTTTCGTCACCGCACTTGGATGAACCATATAAACCTTTATAGAAATCTCCTGAGTCTGTTGCCGCATCAGCTGTAGCCAAATCCGCTGTTAAACAGTTAGCTGATGTATCATCACCACTTAATGCTTTTTCAACACCACCGCCAAGGGAAATGACAACATCCCCAATATATGTATCATAACCAAATCCTACAGAGAATGTATCTTGGAATTCAGAATTTGATAAACCGTTTCCGTCTGTGTTTTGATTATATCCAAATGCAAGATCTAAACCACCAAATGATGGAGTAAAATAAATAATATTCATACCACCCTCTGATCCGGAAGTGGTAGTTGTATGACCATCTGATACGGTATAGCTGTGATTTGTTAGAGTAACACCATCAAAAGCTGTCTTAGCACCTGATCCCGTTTTACCAGTTAGCATTTTATCAACTGCCGAAGTATTATCTTGAAACAGAATTGTACCAAAGGCACCGCCAAGTGATAACTCGAATGCATCTTGGTTCTTATCAGTATCCGTTAAATCCAATGTTTCTTTAAAACTTACATCAAGCCCGTTTGCTAATTTTCCTGCAACATCTATAGTTAATTCTTTGCCAAATTCAAAATGAGGAACAGTTTCATTTACATTATCACTGCCGCAGTAATTTTGTGCAAAACCCATAGAAGCAACATCATCAATTAAAGATCCTGTTGCAAATCCAATAGTTTCTAAGTTTGCAGTTATTGTAAGGTTAGTTGTATCATCTAACTCATTTGCAAATAAGTCAGCCGCACTTGCTTCGTTTAAGCACTTACCATCAATTGCAATCCCTTCAAGATAAACTTCACCTGATATATTCATAGATATTGGGTTTCCAATATTTGATGAAGGTGCATCGCCAGCTAGACTGTAGCTTGATGTCATTAAGGCAATGGCAATTATCGGTAATTTTTTCATAGTTTTAATGCATTAATCATTTGTTATGTAAAACGTAGTCTAATATAATTAATAAAACAGTCAATAAAGTACGTATTATTCAAATACAAATATATTTATGATGTTGTATATAAGATACAGTCTTTAATATTTTGTTAATTTTTATTTTGTTGACATAATTCTGGCTTTATTTTTTACTGCCTAAAACTGTTGATATATAATATTGATAAACATGAACCATAGAAATAAATCCATCAAGAATATCCTCTTTTCCATACTATTAGTAAGCATAATTAGTGGCTGTGCATCGTCATTTAATATGCCTGATTGGTTAGATGCAGAGACCGCAAGAGAGAGGAATGCAGAACGAGAGGCTAAAAGAGACGGTGGTCCAAAGGGCAAAATTCAAAATAATTTCAAATTATTTGGCACTGATGAAAGTGATACAGGGGCAACTATAGGGGTGAATGCTTTACTATGGAGAGCATCACTCGATACAGTCTCATTTATGCCGTTGGAGCAAGCTGATCCATACGGTGGGATTATCATGACCGAATGGTACACTAATCCTGAAAAACCTAATGAGCGCTATAAAATTACTATATACATTCTAGATAGCAAGCTCCGCGCAGATGCAGTCAGGGTTTCATTTTTTATGCAACAATTGATTAATGGTGAATGGACAAACGTAATTGCAAGCGATGAAACAAGAATCGCTCTTGAAAATAGTATTCTCACTAAAGCAAGACAACTAAAGCAAGAGTAGTAGGTTTCATGGATCGATATAACCATCGCGAAGTAGAAAAAAAATGGCAGAGCAAGTGGGACTCTGAAAAGATCTTTGAAGCATCAGAGAATTCCGAACAAGAAAAATATTATGTCCTAGAAATGTTTCCCTATCCATCTGGTAAAATACATATGGGTCATGTGCGTAATTACACCATGGGAGATGTTGTGGCTAGATATAAGAGAGCTAGAGGCTTCAATGTACTTCATCCAATGGGCTGGGACGCTTTTGGAATGCCGGCTGAGAATGCTGCTATGCAAAATAACATTCACCCAGCAACATGGACTTATCAGAATATTGACAATATGAGGGCTCAATTAAAGCTTCTTGGACTCTCCATTGATTGGTCACGTGAAATTGCGACCTGTGATCCTGAATATTATGCTCATGAACAAAAATTATTTCTAGATTTTTACAGGAACGGTCTTGTTAGTAGAAAAAACTCAAAAGTAAATTGGGATCCCGTTGACAATACTGTATTAGCAAATGAACAGGTCATAGATGGAAAAGGATGGCGCTCAGGCGCAGAAGTTGAGATTCGAGAATTAACTCAGTGGTTCTTAAATATTACAAATTACGCTGAAGATTTAATAGAAAAGCTCAATACATTAGATAAATGGCCTGACAAAGTTAAAACAATGCAAAATCATTGGATTGGAAAATCAACAGGACTACAATTTCACTTTGAGTTTACAAGAAACCCATTCGACAAAAATATTTTTAAATC
>JAYPSX010000171.1:0-3215 GCA_038133315.1 Hyphomicrobiales bacterium | reverse complement strand
AAACATTTTAAGCTGGATAATTCAAAAGATTTTATTGATCCCAAATATGCTTTTTATCTTCAGAGAAGAGATGAGCAGCTTGATCTTGAGCATTTGCCGAAATAATTAGGTTAATTCCTAAATCTCAAACTAATATCTTGTCCAAACATAAAGACATGGAAATCGTTCATATTAATAGGGTGTGGCGGGAATACTGATCCAAGTAATATTACATCACCTTTCTTGATCCCTCTTCCTATTTGGTTTGCGACTTTATTACATTCATCAAAATTATCTTCAAGTGTCCCAATTATTGCTTCTATATTATCAAACGGATCCCACTTTTCAGGCCCCATAGAAGTTAATAACACCTCCTTATCTAAGTCTTCAATCCAACCAGTTTTAGTGTCCTTTCCCAATATCCATCCCCGCTGATATATATTTTCAGATAGTACAAATGTCGGATTAATTGGAGGACTATGGAAGTCAACAAACTCTATTCCGGGTACAAAGCTTGATACTGAATTTTTTATTTGATCAAAAGTTGCATCAACATCTATGTCATTATTAATATGGGCAGCCAATTCTGCTTCGACTTTTGGTTGATTATAATTTTTTAAATCAATTTTAGTATCTGACATAATTTCACCAGAGTCAAATAAAGCCCCAACAAGAGGTCTGGTTATTCCAAGCGCTTTCATTCCCGCAGGAGATCCAAAACCTAATTTCCATCCAACTTGTGTATGACCAAGTTTGATTTCTTTTTCAATTGCAGTGTTTAATGCATCTAATTGTTCTTGATTAACCATGATTAGGATGAACCTCATATCCCGCGTCTTCTAGGGAACCTTTCCCTATCCAACCCCATACAAGTATAACATCTGTATCACTTGTATTTTTAAAACCATGCCACTGATTACGTGGTGTAAATACAAAGTCACCTTTTTTACTTGTTTTTTCTCCACCATCGTGCTCATACATAACGCCTTCTCCAGATATGACAATCCAAAACTCATCAACATGAAAATGACGATGTCTATCATGCATAGCTCCAGGTGGTAAAACAGTCCACCCTAATAAAAAATCTTCAGAACCATTTGAAGCCTTATCAATTAAAAACTGAACCTGCATATCAACCCAACCATCTTCTTCTTTGAGTCCTCCTACTTTAGGAACATCACTAATATTCATCATAAACTGATCTTTTATCATCATTCTCCCCCATTCATTTTTTTGTAGGCTCTGTGTGCCACAACAAAATCATGATGCCCTAAACCCATTCCTCTGCTTGCATTCATCATATCATTGGCAGCCGAAGCAAGAGGCGCTGGTGAAGCAAGTAATCTTGATTGCTCTAAAACAAGTGTCATGTCTTTTTGCTGCAACGCAACATCAGCTAGAGGTTTCTCAGGCATTTTGCCATCCAATATAAATGGGCCCCGGTAAGATAAAACTGGTGATGAAGCAACGGAATTAAGTATTGCATCAACAACAACTTGCCTATCAACGCCACCTTTTTCAGCCATCGCAACAGCTTCTCCAAATGCAATCACTTCTACCATTAAGAGCAAATTTATTGAAAGTTTTGTTTGAACAGCAAGACCGTTTGACCCAATGTATGAGACTTTAGGTCCAATTGCGAGTAGTGTATCATATACTTTTTCATAACACTCTTTTTTGCCAGCTACCATAATCGATGCAGACCCTTGAACAACCGTCACAGGACTCCCAGAGAGTGGCGCATCCATCATTTGAAGCCCAACCTTGTCAAACTTTTGAGCAACAAAGCGACTAACTTCTGGTGATATGGTACTCATATCGAGATACACTGATTCCTTCTTAAGTGCAGTAATTATTCCATTCTCACCTAGGGATACATCTTTAACTGCATTTCCATCAGTAACAATAGATAGCACAATATCTGCATCTTTCGCAGCTTCAGCAGGTGAACTAGCTAATTTCATTCCTGCTTTTTCTAGATTTTTTGATTTACCTGGTGATCTGTTCCATCCAGATACCATATGTCCGGCCTCGAGCAATCGTGGTACAATTACTTGCCCCATATCACCCAAGCCAATAAAACCAATTTTAGACAATTGTCTCTCCTATCAAGCAACCTAAAACAAATTTATCATAGTCTATATGATTATTGCGAGCAAGTTGATATGTAGAGTAATTTTATAAACATCAGGAAAAAATATATTTCTATTTATTTGATTAAATGATATTAATGAATATGTTTTGAGCTCTGTTTCATAATGTGAAAGTTCAAAGTATTAATATGTAGCTTAAAGCCATGTTACTACGGCAATTTAACATCTGATTAAGAGAAAAACTTCGGGCTTGTTGCCCAAAAAATGTTAATTGCTATTAAAGGAGTACTCGTAATATGGCAAACGGAAAAGTTAAGTGGTTTAATCTTAAAAAAGGATATGGCTTTATTCAACCAGATGATGGAGATAAAGATATATTCGTTCACATTTCTGCTCTACAAAATTCTGGAATAAGAAATCTATTTGAAGATCAAGAAGTGTCTTATGATGTTGCAGAAGAAAAAGGAAAAATTTCTGCTGTTAATATCAAACTTAGCGAATAAAAATTAATTAAAAAAGGATTCCAAACTCATCTCTGGATAAGAAATCGACTAATCCTGGATTTGTTTTTCTCATCTTGTTTGGTGTGTTTGGTTTCCACTCATCTTTAATATCCTCTTCTCTATCTATTTGTTCGCCTCTTAGAGAACTTATTGCCCAGAAAGTAAATTCTGTAATTTGACAAGCATAGTCACAACTTCTGTCATAATACGTATAATATGCATTTTTAGGATATATTAGTGGGACCTTATTATATTTTCCACCCCTCGCAACATCCATAAATTTCGCAATTTTTGATCCCTCAATTTGTCCAAAATCTTCAGGATAAACCTTTGAGTAGCCCGCATGTGTAATTAGGTGTAGTGCTTCCTCTTTAGTTGGGTCCCAACCTTTGTTTGATAAATTCATTTCATCTTTAAAAATAGCTAGAAAAATCCCATGCTTATTTTCAATAACATAATCACATTCAATGTCTGATAGTTCTTCACATTCATTTTCAATTGTTTCATCAACACCTTTATAAAATATCTCTTCAAAATTCCTAATTTCTCTTTCAGTATTAAATATAACAAAAACACTTCCCGTTCTTATAATATTCTCAATCACAAGTTGATTATCAGGAAACTCATCATCATCATAATC
>JAYPSX010000170.1:0-3268 GCA_038133315.1 Hyphomicrobiales bacterium | reverse complement strand
TTTCATCTATGCAAGCGTTGGTAAATATGAAAGATAACATAGTTCCCATATTTGGCTCAATCATTCCTGAACCTTTTGCTATTCCAATTATTTCAATATTCTGCCCATCAATTTTTAATTCTTTTTTTGCCAATTTGGCATAAGTATCAGTTGTCATTATTGACTCTGCGGCATCTACCCATGAGGACCTTTTATTCAAATCTATAGTTTTTATTGATTCAATAATTGGTTCAATATTCATGTATTCACCTATAACACCAGTGGACGCAACACCAATATCTTCAATGCTACAGCCAATTTTATTCGCTATTTCTGTAGAAATAGCCAGAAGATCCCTTAATCCAATATCACCAGTAAAAGCGTTTGCATTACCGGCATTCACAATTATCGCCTTAATCTGCTTGTTAAGATTTTTACTACACCAATCAACCGGGACAGATGGACAAGTAGATTTTGTATATAATGATGCTTGATTGACATAATCGTCAAATAAAAATAAGAGAAGATCTTTTCGATTTTTATAACGCGAATTAGTTTCAAAGGTATAGATGTTAACGCCACTTAAATCTCTATATGATAATTCGACCATGATATAAATCCTTTTGAACCTTATGCTTTTATGAAAAAATAATTTTTAACTTACCAAATACAGAATGTTACGTTTAAAAAAAACAACCAAATTTTAAAAGATTTCTGGTTAGCAATCCAGAAATTTAATGTTATTAGTATTTGTTAATCATAAAATTATATATATATATATATTATATTGTTTTTTGGAAGTTCCCAATGTTTGATTTAAAAAAAATTACAAATACTTTATTCAATAAGCCAATCAAGAAGCAATATAAATTCTATGAGGATCAAGTCAATAATATCAACTCACTCGAAGATCAGTTTGCTAGACTTTCTGATAAAGAATTAAAAGATATAACCCAGCAATTAAAGCAAAAAGTAATAGATGGCGTTGCTTTGGAAAAACTTGTTGTTGAGTCCTTTGCTCTTGTAAGAGAAGCCTCAAAAAGAACTCTTGGGCAGAGACATTACGATGTTCAACTTATTGGCGGAATGGTTCTCAATGATGGTGGTATTAGTGAGATGAAAACAGGTGAAGGCAAAACACTTGTCTCAACTTTGCCAATTTTTTTGAACGCGCTTTCTGGTAACGGTGTCCACGTGATCACTGTGAATGATTATCTTGCTCAGCGAGACTCTGAATGGATGGGGAGTATTTATGAATTCCTGGGATTAACAGTTGGATGTATTCAAAACCAGATGAATGATGAAGAGAGAAAATCAGCTTATTCATGCGACATAACGTATGGTACAAATAATGAGTTCGGCTTTGATTATCTGAGAGATAATATGAAACATAGTCTTGAAAGTATGGTCCAGAGAGGCCACAACTTTGCCGTTGTAGACGAGGTAGATTCAATTCTTATTGATGAAGCAAGAACTCCATTAATAATATCTGGGCCGTCAGAAGTAAAATCAGACTTGTATGTGACAATTAACAAACTTATACCATTACTAAAAGATGATGACTTTGATATTGATGAAAAAACAAAATCAATAAATTTATCAGATAATGGCATCGAGCATGCAGAAGAATTATTAAAAGCAAATGGTGTTTTGTCGGGGCAGTCATTATTCGATTTAGAGAATATATCAATAATTCATCACATCAACCAAGCTGCAAAAGCTCACAAACTTTTTATGAAGAATAAGGATTATATAGTTAAGAATAACAAAGTGATAATAATTGATGAGTTTACCGGAAGAATGATGGAAGGAAGAAGATACTCAGATGGATTACATCAAGCAATCGAGGCAAAAGAAAACTGTCAAATTCAAGCTGAAAATCAAACCCTAGCATCTATTACATTCCAAAATTATTTTAGACTTTATAAAAAACTTGGTGGCATGACTGGAACTGCTTCCACTGAAGCGGAAGAGTTCATGGATATATACAATCTCCCAGTAATCGAGATTCCTACTAACAAACCAATCAATAGAACTGACGAAAATGATGAAATTTATATGACTATTGATGAGAAATATCAAGCTATACTGAATCAAATCAAAGAATGTAATGACAGGAAACAGCCAATTCTTGTAGGAACAACATCAATTGAAAAATCTGAATATATTGCAAGTTCTCTAGAAAAATTAGGTTTTGAAAGAATTGAATATGGAGAAGAAGATAGTTTTGAAATAAAGGATAAAACTTTCTCTGTGTTAAATGCTAAATACCATGAGCAAGAAGCGAAAATCATCGAACAAGCAGGCCGTCTTGGCGCTATAACAATTGCGACTAATATGGCAGGAAGAGGTACAGACATTCAACTTGGTGGAAATCTTGAGGCTGAGATAAAACATGTACAAGAATCTTCAGAAAAAAATAAAGAAAAAACCATCGAAAATCTTAAGTCTAGAATAAAAGATGAAAAATCTGAGGTAATTAATGCAGGTGGGTTGTACGTGATTGGAACTGAACGACATGAAAGCAGAAGAATTGACAATCAACTTAGAGGTCGTTCCGGGAGACAGGGTGATCCAGGAAGATCGAAATTTTACCTAAGTTTACAAGATGACTTAATGAGAATTTTTGGTTCTGAAAATATGGAGTCAATGCTTAAAAAATTAGGTCTCAGTGATGGCGAGCCAATTGTGCACCCTTGGATTAATAAAGCAATCGAAAAAGCTCAAGTAAAGATTGAATCACGTAATTTTGATATTAGAAAAAGTATTCTTCAGTTTGATGATGTAATGAATGATCAAAGAAGAGTTATTTTTGAACAAAGAAGAGATTTAATGGATGATACCGAAGCATCTGAAACAATAAAAGATATGAGATATGAATTTATAGAAGAAATAGTTCAAGAATTTATTCCTGAAAACACATATCCAGAACAGTGGAATACTGAAGGATTAAGAAATAAGATCAAAAATTCATTATTAATTGATGTTCCTGTTGATGACTGGGCCAATGAAGAAGGTATAGCCGAAGAAGAAATCATAACACGCCTAAAAGGTGTCGTAGATAAAATAATGAGTTTAAAAGAAAAAAAATATGGTGCAGAAGTTCTCAAAGTAGTTGAAAAAACCGTGCTTTTGCAAGTTTTAGATATCTTGTGGAGAGAGCATCTATCAAGGCTTGAACATCTCAGAACATCTGTATCATTGAGAGGTTATGCTCAACGCGACCCCCTGCATGAATATAAAACAGAAAGTTTTGATCTATTCCAAGGACTTTTAAGTAAGTTAAGAG
>JAYPSX010000169.1:0-3271 GCA_038133315.1 Hyphomicrobiales bacterium | reverse complement strand
AATCAATCAAAGATGCAGGTTATGAGTCAGGTAAAGATATTTTTCTCTCATTGGACTCTGCTTCAAGTGAGTTCTTTAAGAATGATATGTATCAACTGGAGCCGGACAGTTCACCACTGGATAAATCCCAAATAATTGACTTCTATGAGAAGATTATAAAAAAATACCCAATCATTTCAATAGAGGATGCTATGGCTGAGGATGACTGGGATGGATGGGGTAGGTTAACAAAAAAAATCGGAGATAAGTGTCAACTTGTAGGAGATGATTTATTTGTTACAAACAAGGCAAGGTTAGCAGATGGTATTAACAAAGCTATTGCAAATTCAATACTTATTAAAGTTAACCAAATTGGAACATTAACTGAAACGCTTCAAACTATAAATATGGCAAAAAAGTCTGATTATACTTGTATTATTTCTCATAGATCTGGAGAAACAGAAGATACAACTATAGCAGATTTAGCTGTTGCTACAAATGCTGGTCAGATTAAAACAGGATCATTGTCACGATCAGATAGGACCGCAAAATATAATCAGTTATTGCGAATTGAAGAGGAATTGGGTGACAGGTGTTACTTTCCAGGGATAAATGAATTTGCTAAGTACGTTTAATTAAATATTAAATTTTTTGATCTAAAAAAAAGTATGTATTTTATTAAATTTAAACAATATCTCTCGATATTTCTGATTCCACTTATACTACTAACTTTCCTTCTGTACTTATTTTACCATGCCTTTCTTAGCCAATCTGGCTTTGTCAAAAACGAGCAACTTAAGAATCAACTAGAACTTAAAAATAATGAATATGCTGCTGTGATAGCAGAGAAAAAACAAATACAAAAACATATTTCATTATTGGATAAAAATATTGATGCGGATATGCTTCAAGAAAAAGCTAAAAAGATTCTGTATTATGCAAATCCCAATGAAATAGTGATAAATAAATAGGATAATTAACAAAAGTCGAACGATCATTCGAATTTGACCTTATTTTATATATTTGTTTTAAAGTAAAATATATAATAGTGCTCAAATTTGTAGAAATTGTATAGAAAAATATGGTTAAAAAAACAAGTAAATCAAAGACAACTAATATTTTAACTAAGTCAGAATTAATTGATTCATATAAGAAAATGCTTCTAATTCGGAGGTTCGAAGAAAAAGCAGGGCAAGCCTATGGCTTAGGAAAAATTGGAGGCTTCTGTCATTTATATATTGGTCAGGAGGCTGTGGTTGTTGGTCTGCAAAAATGCATAAATAAAAACGACCAAATTATCACAACATATAGAGATCATGGTCATATGCTTGCTTGCGGTATGAACCCTGATGGAGTGATGGCTGAACTTTATGGAAGGATTGATGGTTATTCCAAAGGCAAAGGTGGTTCAATGCATATGTTTTCAAAAGAAAGTAATTTCTATGGTGGGCATGGCATTGTTGGAGCATCGGTCCCATTAGGAACAGGTTTGGCGTTTGCAAATAAATACAGAGATAATAATGCTGTTACATTAACTTACTTTGGTGATGGAGCTGCAAACCAAGGTCAGGTTTACGAAAGTTTTAATATGGCAAAGCTATGGAATCTGCCATGTATATACGTAATAGAAAATAATAGATACGCGATGGGTACATCTGTGCAAAGATCATCAGCTCAAAAAGATTTATCACAACGTGGTATAAGTTTTGGTATTGATGGGGAACAAGTTAATGGTATGGATCTTGAAGCTGTTGTATTGGCAGGGCGAAGAGCCGTTGAAAAGGCAAGAAAAAAAGAAGGTCCATATATACTTGAAATGTTAACATATAGATACAGGGGACACTCTATGTCAGATCCCGCACAATATAGATCTCGAGATGAAGTTAAAGAAGTAAGAGAACATTCAGATCCTATTGAAAATATCAAAAACAAGATAATTGCTCAAAAATATTTAACTGAAAAAGAAATAACAATCATAAATAACGAAATTAAAATAATAATAGATAATTCTGCTCAGTTTGCATCAAATAGCCCATTGCCTCAACCTGACGAGCTATTCAAAGACGTGTACATGTAATTAAGATAGGTTCAGAAAAGTATGAAAACGGAAATACTTATGCCTGCTATGTCACCTAGTATGAAAGAGGGGACTTTAACTAAATGGCTCATAAAAGTTGGTGACTTTATACAAATTGGTGATTTGATAGCTGAAATTGAAACTGACAAAGCTTCTATGGAAATAGAATCAGACATTGAAGGTACTGTAGTGGAGTTGTTGATAAATAATTCAGAAGATAAAGTAGCCGTAAAAACCCCCATTGCTATGGTGGATACAAATACAGAAAAACTGAAAGGAAAGCTTTTTACAAATGTAATAGATGATGAACCTAAAAAAACTGTAAAAGTATCTCCAAATAATAAAAAACTTGAATCTAAAACATCAGGTACTATTACTGTTAGAGAGGCAATAAGGGATGCTTTGGCAGAAGAGATGAGATTGGATAGTGATGTTTTTATAATGGGAGAAGAAGTTGCGGAGTATCAGGGGGCTTACAAAGTAACCCAAGGACTCCTTAAAGAATTTGGTTCTTCAAGAGTAATTGATACGCCGATAACAGAAAATGGGTTTGCAGGGATGGCTATCGGCGCTGCTTTTACTGGTCTTAGACCTGTCGTGGAGTTTATGACATTTAACTTTTCATTACAGGCTATGGACCATATAATTAATTCTGCAGCTAAAACATTATATATGGGGGGTGGTCAATTAAATTGCCCTATCGTCTTTAGGGGTCCTAATGGTGCTGCCGCTCGAGTGGGCGCACAGCATAGCCAAGACTTAACGGCATGGTTTTCTCATATACCTGGTTTAAAGGTTGTATCTCCATTCACAGTTAATGACCATAAAGGTCTATTAAAAGCTGCAATACGTGATCCTAATCCAGTAATTTTCTTAGAAAATGAAATACTATATGGGGACTCTGGTGAGCTCACTATTAAAAACGATGAGATTATTCAAATAGGAAAGGCAAATGTTTTAAGAGAAGGGGAGCACGTTACTCTAGTTTCACACTCTGTAAGTCTAAAATTATGCATAGAAGCAGCTAAAAAGCTTGAATCGAGCGGTGTTAGTTGTGAAATCATAGATTTAAGAACTATTAAACCTCTTGATATCAATACTATAATAGAATCTATCAAAAAAACAAATCGATGTATTGTAGTAGAGCAAGGATGGTCACAATCTGGTGTTTCATCAGAAATAATATCAGTTATAATGGAAAATGCATTTGATTGG
>JAYPSX010000168.1:0-3304 GCA_038133315.1 Hyphomicrobiales bacterium | reverse complement strand
CTCTTGATTGGACAGTTGAGTTATATAAAATCGCAAAAAGTCTCACCCTTGTTCACAGAAGAGACAATTTTCGAGGAGCAGCTTCTACAGTAAAAAAAGTTATGAAACTACTTGATGATAATCAAATCAATTTTCATATTGGTCAAGTTACAGAACTGATTGGAGCAAGTGGTGCATTAAAGTCAATAATATGTGAAAAAAAGGATGTAAAAATCGAATTACCTTGTGACATTCTTATGCCTTTTTTTGGATTGACAATGTCGCTTGGTCCTCTGGGTGATTGGGGTTTTTGTCTGGAAGAAAATAGGATATTAGTTGATACAGAAACCTTCGAAACCAACATATCAGGTATTTATGCGGTTGGAGACATCAACACATATCCAGGAAAATTAAAGCTGATATTATCAGGATTCCATGAATGTGCTCTTATGTCTCATGCAGTTTATAAGAAAATTAATCCAGACGAAAAGCTTACACTTCAATACACAACTACCAGCAGCTCATTGCAGAAAAAATTACTAAATCATTAGTTTTTTATAAATAGTTAGGGGATAAATTCAACTTTTTATCTTGTAAAATATTGATTAGTTTTTTATATCAGATTATATAAATGATATTAATTTAGTTTGAGGGATAATGATGACCAAATTAGATGATTATATTCCAAGTGAAAATGAAGAATATATGTGCGAAAAACATCTCGAGTACTTTAAAGAGAAGCTTCTAAATTGGAAGCAAGAAATTATCTCAAATTCAAAGCTAACTCTTGAGAATCTTCAAGAAAAAAATTCCTTTCCTGACGACACAGATAGAGCATCAAATGAAACGGATAGATCCGTTGAGTTAAGATCTAGAGACCGCCAAAGAAAATTAATCTCAAAAATTGATAAGGCATTAAAGAGTATTGAAGAAGGTGAATACGGTTTCTGTGAAGAAACTGGTGATCCAATCGGTTTAGCTCGACTTGAAGCCAGACCAACTGCTACACTCTCTGTGGAAGCGCAAGAAAGGCATGAGAGAAACGAAAAAATATACAGATTTAAATAATCTTATAAATACGATCAATAGATATAAATTATTTATTGCATTAATACTGTTACTTTTTGCTTCAATACTTTATATCAAACCAATTATATTGCCTCTTTTTATAATTATTTCTACATCTGCACTTGGTATTGTATATCTATTTGACATTCTAACTAAGAGGAATTTAAGATCAGATATTCATAAAGATAACAGAATAGAAATTAATGAACAGTCTTATCAAAATCAAAAAATGCAATCCATTGGCCAATTGGCAGGAGGTGTTGCACATGATTTTAATAATGTACTTACTGCTATAATCGTATCTACTGATTTACTTATCTTACGCTTCAAACCTGAAGATCCATCCTTTAGAGAGTTACATGAGATAAGGGATAATGCTCAGAGAGCGGCCGGTATTGTCAGACAGTTACTGGCATATTCGAGACAACAAAATTTTAATTTAGAAACCATATCTCTAACAGAAACCCTGCAGGAGCAAATTGTTCTCCTCAATCGACTCGTTGGGGATAAAATAACAATTGAAATAGATCATGAGTCAAATCTTTGGTTAATAAGAGGAGATTTAAATCAATTTGAATCCGTTATAACAAATCTTGTGATCAATGCTCGTGATGCCATTGAGTCCAAAAAAATTGATGGGAAAATTACCATCAGCACATCCAATATATCTAAAATTGAGATTCCAAATGACTTAAGTCATCAAATGGTAGAAAAAGATTATGTAAAAATTACTATTAAAGACAATGGAGTTGGCATTCCCGAAGATCTCAGGGATAAGATTTTTGAACCATTTTACTCAAGCAAAGGTCATAATGGGACTGGGCTAGGCTTATCTATGGTCTATGGCATTATTAAGCAACTTAATGGTTATATTTTTGTTTCAGATAATATACCAGAATCTGGTGCAAGATTTGATATTTATATTCCACGATACTTTGAAGATAATGTTGCGGATGCAACTTCTATTATATATGAAGATGAACCTCCAAAAAAAGATATAACAGGAGATGGGAAGATTCTTTTGGTAGAAGATGAAGACTCTGTGAGAATTCTCACTAAAAAAGCACTAGAATTATCTGGGTACGAGGTAACCGAGGCTTATGATGGTGTTTCAGCCTTAAATCTCATTAAGAGTGATAATTATGGATATGATTTGATCATTACTGATGTCATGATGCCAGAGATGGATGGTCCAACATTGGTCAAAGAAGTAAAAAAATTGCTGCCCGAACAGAAAATATTGTTTATTTCAGGTTATACTGAAAACAATGAAGATCTTGATCTAGAAAAACAAAAAAAAGTTTATTTCTTAAATAAACCCTTTACCCTTGAGGAATTAAATTTAACAGTAAAGAAAATAGTTTTTGATTAGAAATTTTTATTAAAATTTTGTTCTTGACTGAGTGAGAACAAAAGTGGTACAAAAGTATAAAATCGCTAAATGCTCTAAGGAAAGGTATATAGAAATGTCAGATAAAACTCTACATGCAGTTGATGCAGAAAATGCTGCAGATAGTGCAAAAAATAAGGCTCTAGAAACAGCTCTAACCCAAATTGAAAGATCTTTTGGTAAAGGATCAATTATGAAACTTGGTGCTGATGGTGTTATTGTAGAAATGGAATCAATTTCAACCGGTTCCCTCGGGCTTGATATTGCATTAGGGATAGGTGGTTTTCCAAAGGGTAGAGTGATTGAAATTTATGGACCTGAGTCTTCTGGTAAGACAACGCTAGCATTACATACAATAGCAGAATCCCAGAAAAAAGGTGGAGTTTGCGCTTTCATTGATGCAGAACATGCTCTAGATCCATCTTACGCGAAGAAACTTGGAGTAAATATTGAAGAGCTACTAATATCACAACCCGATAATGGAGAACAAGCTCTAGAAATCGCAGATACTCTTGTTAGGACTGGTGCTGTTAGTGTGCTAGTTATCGATTCTGTTGCTGCTTTAACACCACGTGCTGAACTTGAAGGAGATATGGGTGACTCACTACCGGGCCTTCAAGCAAGATTAATGAGTCAGGCATTAAGAAAACTAACGGGTTCAATATCTAGATCAAATACTATGGTGATCTTCATAAATCAAATAAGGATGAAAATTGGCGTGATGTTTGGAAGTCCTGAAACTACAACTGGTGGTAATGCACTGAAATTCTATGCATCTGTAAGGATTGATATAAGAAGGGTTACTCAAATCAAAGAGAAAGACGAGATTATTGGTCATGAGACTAGATGTAAAGTAGTAAAAAATAA
>JAYPSX010000167.1:0-3318 GCA_038133315.1 Hyphomicrobiales bacterium | reverse complement strand
AACTTTGGATTTGAAATTATCTAACAGACTTGAAACTCCATCTAACTCCTCAGCAAATGATATATAATAATTTTGATGATTTAATTGAAAAACACTGATTTCCCTATAAAGTTTATTTAGAAGTTCCTCAAGACCATTTTCACTATTCATATACATATTAATATTATCGAGTGCCGAAATCAACTTGACCTTATCTAATAAAAGCTTACGTTTTTCGCTAAGAATCTCTTCTTCACCATTGGAAATGTCCATGGCCCAAATTTCATCACACATATCCTGAATAATTTTAATTTTATTATTGGCTTGATTCAATTTAAATTCTTTTTCTTGAATTTCTTTTTGAAGTAATTTTATCTTTGACGACAATAATTTAAGCTCCAAGAGCTTATCAGCATAATCTCCAAACGAGTCGATAATATCAATATGGTTTAATTGATCAATAAAGCTGAGATCTTCATTTTGTCCATGTGACTCAACTAAATATGAGGATATTTTTTTTATAATAGACAAGCTTACAGGGTTATCATCTATGTAAGATTTTGTCCTCCCATCTTTAAATTGAACTCTCTTTAAGTAGATAAAATCTTCAACGTCAATATCGCACTCCTCACATAAACTTTTAATTTGATTGTTTGCTGATATTACTAGTGTAATTGTTGCCTTATCTTCATTATTTTTTACTATACCTGGATTGCTTTTTGCTCCCAGAGCAAGTGATATCGAGGCCATTATTATCGACTTACCCGCACCAGTCTCACCAGTAAATACGTTGAGACCACTTTTGAAATCAATTTCTAGTTTATCTATGAAAATTAAATTATGGATCGAAAGTGATAAAATCATAGAAGCATTTGACCTAAAAATTTATTTCCAAATTCTCTTTATCCAGCTATCTTTTTCCTCTTTTGGCCTTAGTCCTGCGGACTCCAACTGAGTATAAATATATTCATACCATTTACTATTTGGATAGTTATAACCTAATATAGCAGCAGAAGATTGAGCTTCGGTATAAATACCAAGTGAAATATATGACTCAGAGTATCTAGCAAGCGCTTCTTCAATATGTGATGTTGTCTGATATTCAGAAACTACATTTTTAAACCGATTAATTGCTGCCGCATGTTGATTTCTTTTTTGATAATATCTTCCAATTTCCATCTCTGATCCGGCAATATGGTCAATAACCAAATCTCGTTTTAGTCTCGAATCTATAGCATATTCTGATCCAGAGAATCTATCTATTACTATATTAAAACTTTGCAATGCTAATTTTGCATTAATTTGATCTCTTCCGATATTAGCAACTTGAAGATAGTAAGATAATCCAATTAGGTAGTTCGCATAGGCAAGATCCTTACTATTTGGATACAGCTGAATATATCTAGTGAGTTGATTGATAGCATCATCAAATTTTTTTGCTTCAAAATATGAATATGATGCCATTAAGAGAGCTTTCTCAGACCAATTTGAATATGGGTACTCTCGCTCTACACTTAAAAATTTATCAGCAGCCTCCTCATATTGATTCTGTTCTAGATATAAAACGGCATCACTATAAATTTTATCTAAATTTTCCTGCGAATATGGTTCCACCTCAGAGGTACTTGCACACGAAGCCAAAAGTATCAGAATAAAAAAAAGATGAAATAAGTTTCTCATACATTATATGATACAATGTATTGCATTATAAATTATAATGAAAATTTAATGATTAACAATCTTCTGCAGATTGTTTGATTGTGAAGTAGAGCCTGTATGTTCATCCAATTCCTCTAATTCCCATGCATTTGGATTCTCAAACAAATTTCTCAAAGCAAAATAATTTAAGTTGTGCCCTCCAAATACTGATGTATATTTACCAATAATATCATACCCCGCTAATTTAAGATCACCACATATATCCAAAATCTTATGTCTAATAAACTCATTATCGTATATTAAGCCTTCAATATTCATAATAGTTTTTTCAGTGAGGACAATTGCATTTGATAAATTCACGCCTAAACCAAAACCTCTTGCATGCAACCTCTCGGCGTGTTTCAAGAAACCAAATGTCCTTGCCTGTGATAGTTCATTGTAGAAAGTTTCTGCGTTAATTAACATCTCCATTTTTTGTTTGCCAATAAGAATGTGATCAAAATTGATTTCCGCATCAACTACTAGAGAGTCTGCTGGCTCAAAACAAGCATATGAGCGATTTTCAACAATTTCTATTTTTCTTTTAATTCTAATTATTTTTTTTGGTTTACTTAGATTTTTTTTATATTTTTTAATCGCATCAATAAAAATTCTGCTGCTTCCATCGAGTATTGGTACTTCAGGTCCATCAATTTTTATTTCAACGTTATCAATTCCTGAACCACTTAAGGCAGCGAGCAAATGTTCAACAGTGAGAATTGAAGTACCAAATGAATTAGATAATTCAGTACAATAATGGGTTGATTTTACATTTTCATAGGTCGCTTTTATGATAGATCTATTTTCTGAGGCATCTAATCTTTTAAATATAATTCCAGAGTCTTCTCTGGCGGGGGCTAATGTTAGATTGCTCACTTTATTGGTATGAACACCTTTACCCGAAAAGCTAATCTCATCAGAAATTGTTGTTTGCATAATAGAATACCCTAACTAGATCATATTAGGCTTATAACAAATTTAATCCGTAATATACAGTAAAAATATCTAGTTTACTTGTCTTTTTAGAAATGAAGGAATCTCAATATCATTATCAATATCATCTTTTATTTGTTGTGGCCCCGTGGATTCATCAATGTTTTCGTTCAAAAGATCATCTTGAAATTGATTTTGATATTCATCTTTCTGCAATGGGCTGCTTATTTGATCCTCATTTAGATCATTTTTAATTTTAGTTTGGAAATCCTCATATTGAGCATCATTATCTGATAAAAATTCATCATCTAATGGATTATCTGCTTCATTACCATTCAACTCAGAAACTACATTATCTGAGAGGATTTTTGAGTCAGCATTCATTGCTGCCTGTGAATATTGTCCACCTGAACTAACAACGTCATTCTTCAATTCTTTTTTCTTAAAACCAACATTCACAATCTTACTGAACAGACTACTTTTAGCTTTTTTTGTATCATCATCCAACAGACTCTCATTCATTGCAAACGAAATATTATCTTCTTTTATTGAGAAAAACTCACTGACTCTTGGTATATCCGTTGCATCTGTAGTTTGTGAATTATTAGCATAATCAAAATTACTAAAATCTTTTATCAAAGTTTCCTTTTGTCTTGACTTCTCATTTGAGTTAATTTTGAAAAAACTATGATTTTGGTCAATTTTTTT
>JAYPSX010000166.1:0-3333 GCA_038133315.1 Hyphomicrobiales bacterium | reverse complement strand
GTATTTAAATACTCCTCAACTATTTTCTTAAATATTATTCTTGATCTATCATCTAGGTCCAGAAGTTTTGATTTTCTATCTATCATAAATAATTGTTAAACTTTCTGTTTCATTTAATAAATGTTATACCTTATAAATATAGTAAATAATATTACATAAATGCAAGAGACTTACATGCGTAGTTTTAAAAGAAAAAATACCGATTTGCGCCCAATAAATATTACTCCTAATATTGTAAATAGCGCTGATGGATCATGCATGATTGAAATTGGTAATACTCGGGTTATTTGCACAGCAACAATAGATAGCAAAGCGCCAATATGGCTCAAAGGAACCGGTAAGGGCTGGGTAACAGCTGAATATGGAATGCTTCCAAGATCTACTAACGAAAGAATGCAAAGAGAGGCAAAGTCTGGTAAACAATCAGGACGTACACAAGAAATACAAAGACTTATTGGCAGGAGCTTGAGAGCATCCATTGATCTTTCTGGACTTGCAGAAAAACAAATCATAATTGATTGTGATGTTATTCAAGCAGATGGTGGAACCAGGACAGCTTCAATTACAGGTGGATGGCTGGCATTAAAATTATGCATAGAGAAAATGCTTAAGATTGGAATTATTTCAAAAAGTCCACTTAGAAACCAAATCGCTGCAATATCCTGTGGTATTGTTAATGGAGAAGTACTCATGGACCTTGATTACAATGAGGACTCAAAAGCAGAGGTCGATGCAAATATCATTTTTACAAAAGAATTTGAACTCATAGAAGTTCAATCAACTGGAGAAGAAAAAACATTCTTAACTCAAGATCTTTTAACTATGTTAGATATGGTTAAAAACAAGTCTGCTGAAATTTTTCAGGCACAATTAAAAGCAATAAAATAATAATGCTTAGTTTTGATCAAAACAAATTATTAATCGCAAGTCATAATGAAGGAAAAATATCTGAATTCAGAGAACTACTGAGCTTTAGTGCATTATCTATTGTTTCATCAAAGGAACTTGGTTTGATTGAACCAATAGAAGATGGAAATACCTTTGAAGCAAATGCATTGATAAAAGCCAAATCTGGCTGTGAATTATCCGGCTTAACCACACTATCAGACGACTCTGGCTTGGCAGTCGATGCTCTCGGCGGAGATCCAGGAATTTATTCCGCCAGATGGGCAGGTCCGGATAAAGATTTTGATAATGCAATGAAAGAAGTTAATAGGCTTCTAGAAGAAAAGAGAATTGCAGAAGAAAAAAGAACAGCTAGATTCATCTGTGTGCTATGTCTTTATAGGCCGAATGGAGAATATATGTTCTTTGTTGGAAAAGTTGAAGGTAAAATTGTATGGCCTCCTCGAGGTGAGCATGGGTTTGGGTACGATGCAATATTCAAACCTGATGATAGGTTGGAGACTTTTGGAGAACTAACCTCGATTGAAAAACATTCTTGGTCAAGAGAAAAAATAGGTTTGTCTCACAGAGCGAGAGCATTTGATAAATTTGTAAAATTTTTGATTAATGCAGAAAATTGAAGATGTCAAATATTGGAATATATGTTCATTGGCCATACTGCTTATCAAAATGCCCGTATTGCGACTTCAATAGCCATGTCTCAAAACAAAAGATTGACCAGTTAAATTACCTCAGTCTTATAAAGAAAGAACTCGACTCATACTCAGAAATTATTGAAAATAAAATAATAAGCACAGTTTTTTTCGGAGGAGGAACACCATCCCTGATGGAACCAAAGATTATTGATAACTTCTTAGATTATCTAAATAAAAAATATAAAACTCACCAAGCTCTTGAAGTCACGCTTGAGGCCAATCCAACAAGTGTAGAACAAAATAAATTCATTGCATATTCATCTGCAGGAATAAACCGAGTTTCAATTGGCGTTCAGTCTTTAAACAATGTTGACCTAAAAAGATTGGGAAGAAATCATACTGCTAAAGAAGCTATAAAGGCTATTGATATAGCCTTTAAAAGTTTTAACTCTGTCTCCATAGATTTAATTTACTGTAGACCAGGGCAAAAAGAAGAAGATTGGGAGAGAGAGCTGCATAAAGCATTGAGTTTATCTACTCAACACCTGTCACTTTACCAACTAACTATTGAACCAAACACAAGCTATGAAATTTTGTTCAAAGCAGGAAAATTAAAACTACCTGACGAAAATACCTCAGCCAAGTTATATCAAATGACTGAAGATATTTGTGAAAAATTTGATTTACATAAATACGAAATATCAAATTTCGCAAAAAATGGTCATCAGTGTCTCCATAATTTGAATTATTGGCATAGTGGTGAGTGGATTGGGATTGGGCCAGGCGCACACTCCAGAATTATAAAAAATATGAAAAGAACGTCCATCATAAATGAGTATGACCCAAAAAAATGGTCAGACCTTATAATTAAAAATGGAAATTCTGCAATTGAAGAAGAAATTTTAACAAACGAACAAAATTCTGATGAATACTTATTAATGTCATTACGAACAACACAAGGGATGAAAATAAAAAAATATAATTCCTTAGGTGGTAAGCTCGACAAAGTTAAAGTTGATCAGTTTATTAATGATGGTTTTCTTGAAAAAAATAACTACGGTGAGAACATAAATATTACTCGTAAAGGATCAATGTTAAGTGATATGATCATTACAAATATAGCATCATAAAGACCAAAAAATGAACGACGAATACAAAAAGATGCAAGATAAAATCGACGCAGGTTTATACTTGGTTGCAACCCCCATTGGAAACCTAGAAGATATTACTCTCAGAGCTTTACGTATATTGAATTGTGTTGATAAAATTTATTGCGAAGATACTCGAGTAACGAAAAAATTATTAAATTATTATAAAATTGAAAAGAAATTATACAAATATAATGATTACAGTAATCAAAATGACAGACAAGTAATATTAAAGGACATCTTGAATGGGTTAAGTGTTGCAATATTATCAGATGCTGGAACACCACTCATTTCTGATCCTGGATATAAGCTTGTAAGAATGTTAAGGGATAGTGATATCAATATTACCTCGATACCTGGTCCCTCTGCCTTAACTTCATCAGCAGTTCTATCTGGCCTACCTACAGATAAACTATATTTCATAGGTTTTTTACCAAATACTATATCAAAAAGGAAAATTGAACTTGAAAAAGTAAAAACATTAAATACTACTGTTGTCATATTTGAAAGTTCAAAAAAATTACCCAAGACATTAGATGAAATTAAAAATATTTATGGAAATATTGATATTACTATTGCAAGGGAATTGACGAAGATTTTCGAGGAAGTAATAAGCGCTAAAATTGATGAAATAATCAATATAA
>JAYPSX010000165.1:0-3335 GCA_038133315.1 Hyphomicrobiales bacterium | reverse complement strand
CATTACTTGATGGAAATCATGTAACCGATGATGCGGGTTCAGGATTCGTTCATACCGCTCCAGGGCATGGTACTGATGATTTTGAAATATGGATGAAATATAAAAAAGATATTGAAAAAGCAGGCATAGATAGTTCAATACCATACACTGTAAATGAGGATGGGGCATTTAACCCAAATATTGACGGGTTTGATGGTATTTTCGTTTTTGATAAAAATGGTAAAAAAGGAAAGGCGAACGATTACGTCATTAGCAAATTAGCAGATACTAATTCAATAATTGCACGCAAAAGATTTGAACATCAATACCCACATTCATGGAGATCCAAGAAACCTGTAATTTTTAGAAATACTCCGCAGTGGTTTATTTCGATGCAGGATAATAAGAAAGAGGGGCTAAGATCCGTAGCATTAAAATCAATTTCTGAGACTAAGTTTTACCCTCCTGCTGGAAAGAATCGACTAAATTCTATGATTGAAAATAGACCAGACTGGGTTCTATCTAGGCAAAGATCATGGGGTGTTCCAATTGCATTATTTGTTAATAAAACTGACGGTAGCTTTATTCCAAATAAGGATTTTAAAAAATCTGAAGAATTCCTTGAACGTGTATACGAAATATTCTCAAATGAGGGTGCAAATGCTTGGTTCAAAGAAGGATCTGAGAAAAGATTTTTAGAGGGTATTGTTGATGACTTTAATAATTGGGAAAAGGTTAATGATATACTAGACGTTTGGTTTGAGTCTGGAACAACCCATGCTTTTGTTTTAGAAAATAGTGAAGAAAAATTATGGCCAGCCGATATGTACTTGGAGGGAAGCGACCAGCACAGGGGATGGTTCCACTCATCATTACTTGAAAGTAGTATCACCAGAGGTAGGGCACCATATAAATCCGTTTTAACTCATGGCTTCACCATGGATAAGGATGGAAAAAAAATGTCAAAATCCCTTGGTAATGTAATATCTCCTCAAGATGTCTTGAAGAAATATGGCGCAGATATTTTGAGATTATGGGTCGCATCAACAGATTATAGTGATGATCAGCGTATTGGTGATGAAATATTAAAATCAATTGTTGAAGCATATCGAAAAATTAGGAATACAACACGTTGGATGCTGGGCGTTCTATCAAATTATGATGAGAAATGGGTGTATAATAAAACAGATATGGATGAACTTGAACTCTATATGCTTGATAGACTTACACATCTGCAGAATGAGGTTTTAGAGGCTTATAATCAATATGATTACAGAAGAGTTACCACATTACTAATGAATTTTATCAATATAGAACTATCTGCATTTTACTTTGATATCAGGAAAGATTGCCTGTATTGTGATGCTTTTTCAAGTACTAAGAGAAGATCAACACTTTACGTAATAAACAATATTTTTAATACAATTATAAAACTTTATGCGCCTATACTAAGTTTCACAATGGATGAGGTTTGGGGACATTACAAATTCAATGATAATAAGTCTATTCATAAAAGTCATTTTGTGCCAATCAACACAGAATGGATAAATAAAGAACTAGTTTTAAAATGGTCAAATATAAGAAAATTAAGAAAGACTATTACAGCTGCTTTAGAAATAAAGAGAAAAGAGAAAGAAATTGGTTCTAGTCTTGAGGCTGGCGTAAAAGTTTATATAGATGATAATAATCTCTTACGCGCCATAGAAGATATAGATCTTGCTGAGATTTCAATTACAAGCAGTTTCAGTATTATCAATCAATCACCTATCAAGGGAAGTTTTATACTTGAAGAAGAGCCTAATATCGGCGTAGTTGTAGAAATGGCAAAAGGAGCCAAATGCCAGAGATCATGGCGAATATCTGAGGATGTGGGTAGAGATCCAGAGTATCCGACACTATCCCAAAGAGATGCTGAAGCAGTCAGAGAATTCATGAAATTGAAATAAGTATTATCTATATGATAATTGAAAATATTAAGTTTTTAATACAGTTAAAGAGATATATCGTATACATTTTTGTTCTATTTCTGTTTGATAGATTAACAAAAATTTACTTAATAAATGTATTGAATGATAATAAAGGGCCAATTCCTCTAACAGATTTTTTTGATCTAGTTTTAGTGTGGAACCAAGGAATTAGCTATGGGCTTTTTTCGCAAGACAGTTATGTGGGACAACTTATTATAAGTGTCGTATCTTTTATAATTTGCCTTTGGGTACTCAAAATTATAAATAACTCAAGAAATAAATTTGGAATGATATCAAGCATACTAATTATTTCAGGTGCGGTCTCAAATATATTGGATAGGGTAATCTATTCTGCAGTTGCAGATTTTTTTTATTTTCATATAAAAAATTTCAGTTGGTATGTGTTTAATGTTGCGGATATTTATATAGTAATGGGTCTATTCATATTGATATATGGCTATATTTATCCTAACATAAAAAAAATTAGAATTTAGTTATATGAACCTTAGTAAAGATTATTTATCAAAAGTATTACTTCTTTCATTACTTTGTGTATTGCCAAGCTGTGGTTCTTCATTAAAGGAATTTGTTTCTACTTCCTATTCAGGCAATGTATTACAAGCTGGTCCTCCAGACGAATTTTTGACAATAACCAAAAAACCACTAAAAATGCCGCCTGACTATCTATTAAGACCTCCAAGTGAAAATCAAGTTATGTTTATTGATGAACCAATGACAAGTTCTAGAGATGCAGTTTTGGGTGAACAAAATGTTAATGAAGTTTCAGAGGGTGAGGCTTTCATTTTGCAAATGGCCAAGGCTGAAGATGCAAATCCAGAAATTAAGAAGGAATTGTATTCTGAGGAAGGGGCTTTCGAGGATGAGACGCTGGCTGAGTATTTAGCGCGATTAAAGGGTGAAAATAATGAAGTTTTAGATCCTGTACTTGAGTCTGAGAGATTGAGTCAAATAAGTCCAATAACAAATAATGAACCAATCAGTTCTATTGATGATAGCGTCAATGTTGAAGGTTTAAGTATGAACCAATTTATGCTAAGCAACCTAAGGGCAAGCTCAAGTAAATCAAATGACAACGTAAATTACGATATTAGAATTGAGGATGTTCTTGGTATAGATAGGGTGAAAGAAGAATCAATTGCCACAGATGAACTTCAGGAAGGATCGGATACAAAAGAAGATAATAATTCTGATAGCAGTGAAAGGCCAAATGTATTTAAAGGGCTATGGGGAGAGTTGAGCAGTGGGTTTGGGTTGTTTTAAAAACGAACGTACGTTCGGTTACTGGTATGACAATAAAGCTTCTTGATAATAATACCATTAATCAAATTGCTGCTGGAGAGGTGATTGAAAAACCAGCTTCAATAGTCA
>JAYPSX010000164.1:2011-3356 GCA_038133315.1 Hyphomicrobiales bacterium | reverse complement strand
ATTTGTTTTGGTTGATCAAAATCAAATCATCGGTTCTGTGAGATATTGGGAAATTCTTGTAAATAATGCTTCTGCGTTACTTTTAGGTCCAATTGTCATTCATCCAGATCATAGGGGACGTGGATATGGTGCCAAATTAATTGATTATAGTGTCAATAAATGCAATGAAGCAAATCATAACATAATCATCCTTGTAGGGGATCTATCTTATTATTCTAAGGTCGGTTTTAAAAGAATGTTAGGTAAAGAAATAATATTTGCAGGACCTGTCAATAATGATCGGGTATTGTATAGAGAAATCAAAACTAATATAATTGAAGATAGTTCAAAAATAATTATTAAACGTTACCCTGATTAATCTAAATTGAGTAAAACTAATAAAATAAATTACCCTGAAATATCCCCAAAGTTCTATATTGATAAAGAGTGTAAATGGTTTTTTAAGGGAACTGAAATTAAACGTCATCCAATGATCTGTCTTTTTTCGAGATATTTACGGCTAAATGAGGTTGGTCAATATTTTATTACAACGCCATATGAAAAGGAGAGGGTTATTGTTGAAGATGTTCCATTTAAAATTACCAGTATATGGACCAAAGGTGAGAGAGATGAAGCTGTGATATATCTACAAACCAATGTAGGTGATGAATTAATCTTAAGCTCAAGCAAACAGATAAGATTCTTAAACAATAAGATAAATCACGGCATAATTCCATATGTTACAGTTAGGGATAATATTGAAGCATATTTCACCAGATCATGTGCTCTTGACCTATTCAATCTATGTAATTATCATGAAATTAATAATACCAGTTGTTTTGGTTTTTGGAGTAATAAGGAGTTTTTCACAATAGAATCATCAACGATAACTATAATTAAAAATTAAGTAATGAATTACACTGAAAAATTAATAAAAGATATTCCAGCATACAAATCAAAAATTTTTGCCGATGGAAATGATGATAAATTATATTCAATAATCAATGGTAAAAAATATAGAAACTCTGCTGTTTTGATTCCACTTATGAAGAAGGGTCAAGATATTCAAATAATACTTACTCAGAGGTCAAATAATTTACCATCCCATGCCGGTCAAATATCATTTCCAGGAGGAAAAGTTGATGCAAAAGACGAGAGTCCAGTTGATACCGCCTATAGAGAAGCCAATGAGGAAATTGGACTATCAAGAGAAGAAATAGAGCATTTGGGTTATCTGGATATAACAACTACTGGAACAAATTTCATGATACTGCCCGTCGTAGCTTCAATCAGCAACAATTTTGTTCCAAAATTAAATAATGATGAAGTTGAGAGTTTGGTTTATCTTCCATTAAATTATATTGCA
>JAYPSX010000164.1:0-1911 GCA_038133315.1 Hyphomicrobiales bacterium | reverse complement strand
CATCATTTTAATGAAGACGTATTATATTTATTTGAGATATTTGAGAATATTGGTGCCAATTTATGGGTAGTTGGCGGTGCAGTTCGAGACATTTTATTAGGTAAAGAATATAGCGATGTTGATTTTGTTACAGATATAGACGCCGAAAAAATACAAAAGAAATTATCAAGTGATAGAAGATTTAGGCTAATTGATCATGCAAAAATATATGGTTGCATAACCTTCAAAAGTAAAACCAATAGTTACCAAGTTACCTCTATGAGAGAGGATATAAAATCATATGGTCGAAATGCAGATACCAGATATACAAAAGATATTTTTATGGATGCAAAAAGGAGAGATTTTACAATTAATTCTTTTTACATTGGAAGACAAGGTGAGGTTCTCGATCCACTAGGAGTATATGATGATATGCTCGAATCTAAAGTGTGCTTCATCGGTGATGTGAGACAAAGGATTGAAGAGGATAATTTGAGGATACTGAGATTTCTCAGATTTGCAGTGATTTTTAATAATCGTAAAATTAGAATGGATGAGTTACAGATTTGCATACAATCACGACATTTAATTTTAAATTTATCAAAAGATAGGGTTAGAGATGAAGTACTAAAAATTGTATCGTCAATTCAATCCTCTGAGATGATTAAATATTTATCAATAAATAAATTTTTTAGTATCTTAAATTTTCAAATAAATAATTTTTCCTACCATCAAAAAATTAGTCAAATAAAAGAAGAAATAGATTTTGAATTAAATCCAATAATACATTTTGCTTTTGCCCTAGACCCAAATTCACAAAATAGAAGTGTAATGGATGCTGTGGGGGAACTAAATTTTGCTAAAAAGGAATTTGATTTAATACATAAAATTTATAATTTTAATGTTATCGAACTATATGAATTTCAGGATTTAATTGATGTTTATCTGTATAAACATGGAAGATATTTAACAAAAATATTTCTTATAAAATGTCTTATTAATTCAAATGTTTTTCCTGCTGATTGGATAAAATTATTTATTGATATAAGTAATAAACCCTTACCAATCTTTCCAGTAAGTGCAAAAACTCTGAAAGAGGTTGGGTTTAAAGATGGTAAATTGATTGGCAAAACTCTCTTCGAACTTGAAGAGATATGGCTCAGTGCAAAATGTTTGATTGGTGATAATGAATTATTGAATTCTGTGGACTTACCAACTGACAATTGGAGGAAGTGACGATAATATGGAGTTTATGTTGCCGCCAGTTTTAAGTCCAAAAATTGTTCCTTTGTCGTACATTAGATTAAACTCAACGTATCTTCCTCTGTAATAAAGCTGTTGTTCTCTATCAGAGTTAGTCCACTCCTTATTAATATTCATTTCAATAATTTCACAATAAGCTTTTATGAAATTATTGCCTACACTCTCTAAAAAATCTACATCATCAAGAGAGTTTGGTGATCTATAATTATCAAAAAAGATTCCACCTGTTCCACGATTTTCATTTCTATGCTTTATTATGAAATAATCATCACAGTTTTTTTTAAATTCATCAAAATTAGCATTCAAATGATTATCACATGCCTCACGCATATATTTGTGGAACAATTTTGTATCTGAATCTTCTTGGGTTCGTTTGTTTGTGAGCATTGGTGTCAGATCAGCACCACCTCCAAACCAATGGTCTTCACTAATTATTATTCTTAAATTCATATGAGCAGATGGAATAAAAGGATTTTTGGGATGGATTATTACTGAAATACCGGATGCCCAGAATTGATTTGATAATTTAGAATTAATGCTATTTTCAAGCACTCCGGGGGGTAAATCACCATATACAGTTGAAGTATGTACTCCAGCTTTTTCAAAAATTATTCCCCTAAGAAGACTGGAAATTCCACCACCACCTCCTGTACGTGACCAGCTATCCTT
>JAYPSX010000163.1:0-3400 GCA_038133315.1 Hyphomicrobiales bacterium | reverse complement strand
TAAAAATTTTAAGAGCATAATTTGGTGCATTAATAGCTCTGGTATAAACAGCTTGTAGATCAGTTCTTAAAAAATCAGCACCTTCATTGAAAAATATTCTGCGTTCGGGATATCTTAAAGCTGTGGTAGAGTTAACATCAATTTGACTCTCATCAGCTTCGACCTGTGAAAAATCTGGGTTTAAAGTAAATTCGAATGTATTATCATTGATCTCATAAACTCCATTTAAAGAAATTTCAGGATCTATATCATCACTGACCATTGCACCAGAGTTGTCTCTGTAGGATTTAGAATTTGCTGTGATTGATGGAATTAATTGCTTTTTTGACTTTTGAGAAATATTGGTAAGTTCATAAAAATATGGAGATTGACAGATAAGACATCCCTGCCCCGCCAAAACTTTATGACTTAAATATCCAGATTCAATACCCGAGTTATATAATTTGCGATAAAAAGCTACTTTCCATTTTTTTATATCAGTGTCTTCATAATTGATTGATGAAAATGGAATCTTTAATTCAACATCATAGCCATAATCAGTAAACTGTGCCTCTGCTTCAAATTCTACGTTATAAGAACGTTCTGGCTCTCCAATAGGGCCTTCCTTGTAATCAAGAATACTGCCATATGGATTGGCACCAAACCCGATAAAATAACGACCATCACCATAAGTATCCAGTCCAAAAATTACATGATCATTGGTATAGAAAATACCATCTCTTGATCTTACTTGAGCACGAATAAAGTCCTTATTGCCATAAACTTTAAAGCCTACATATAGAAAAAATTCATCATGCATTAAAAATGCTTCTGTTTTGTGTTCAGCAGGGGTGTTGTAACCTGGTCTTGTTTCAACATCAAGAGAGTAGGTTTTAGCACCTTGCCACTCAACGTCATCAACAAAGCCATCAAAGGAAATGCCAGGATGAGCAATAAAAGAAATTAAAACTAGCCCTTGTAAGAATTTCATGTTTTTTAAATCTTGCTTAGTATATTTAAAAAATTGGTAATAAGATAAATATTTAGATATTTATCTATGATTTTTCAATAATGTCACAAATAACTCGATCGATAGCTTTCAGCTGCAAGTTATCCTTGGTTGATGTTATCTTCATTTTTGCTTCATCTAGTTCATGTGCAGCATTTGGCCATGGGCCGTCTGCACCAAACCTTTCTCGCACTAATTCTGTACAATATTCTAAAAATTCTCTGGGAATATTATCTGGGTGTAATTGAGCACAAATTCTTTTAGCAAAGTCTTTATATCTTGTCTCAGGGAATATATTTAGCGTATTTAATTTCTCTTGCATAGTTTGAGCATTATGGAATTTATTAAAAGCATCATAAGTAGCTTTGCTTGGAAAACCACCTGAGTAAATTTGTTGTTCATACGTAGAATCGTCGTAAATGGGTTGCTCTTTTGCGACTTCAATATGATAAAGCTTGTCTATAAAATCTGGGTAATTAGTTAAAAAATCGGATCTTTTTTGATATTCATCGTCTAGGTTTAAATTACAACCATCATTTAAAAGTGAATTTAATCCAATTGAAGGCTGTGTTGAACCTAATTTAATCCATCTCACTGGAGAGTCTTTTTTACGAAATATCACTTGTTCAAGCTCAGATAAACTTAAATGAACATAATCTTTTGGGTCAAAATTTAAATTAAAAATAGGAAGTTTTGGACTTTTATAATTTGGTGAAAATAATGCTGTATAAGGAAAATAATTTCCATATCTAGTAACACTTAGATGTATTTTTTCTGATGTTAGCAAATTTAGGTGATTCTCTTTGGGGCACGATTTGATCATTTCCTGATAAAAATTTGGTGCGATATTAGATATTTTTTTTTGCAATTCCATTAAGAAGACGCAATCAGCTAATGCGTCATGCGCATTATGAGCATCTAAGCCCAAGCTTTTAGCTAATAGCTCCAGCCTGTAGGAAGGTTTTTCTTTTACTAGAGGAATGGAAAATCTGTCTTTATAAAAAGTGCCAATAACATACATTTTAGGCATTAAATCTAACCTTGAATTACCTTCTGTATTTGTAATGTACGGATTAAATAAGTTCCAGTAAAATTGTCTTCTTATAATCTCTTCATCAAACAAAAGTCCGTTATAGCTTACAAAAATACAATCTTCATCATTGGTCCATCTTTTCCAAGCGCTGTACCAGTTTTTAGTCATTTCATAATGCGTAACATCATTATCAAATACATCGTATTTTTTATTTGTTAATAGTGCTCCGGTTGTTACTAAAGTCCATGGTAAGGGTCGACAAGAAAGATCTAAATTTTCTATTTGATTGAAATTAGTGTCGCTAAGTATTGAAGCGATCTGGATTACCTGGATAAAATCTCTGTGATCTTTACCAGTAGTCTCAGTATCGTAAAAAATGAATTTAGTCATTAAATGATTCTAATAATTCGTGATAACCACCAACCAAAACATCATTTTTAAAAATAACAGGAACAGTTCGCATCTGGGGGGCTTTTGATCGCATATCATTAAAATCATCTAGGGAGCGATCAATATTTTTTTCAACATATTTTAGATTCTTTGAATCCAATAAGTTTTTTGCTGCAACACAGTAGGAGCAAACAGTCCGAGAGTAAATTAGATAGTTATCCATTACCTGGAGTTTCGGGAATTTCTTTACCTTGTGGCTCTTCCACTACAGGAGCCTTGGAGTCTTTTTTAATCTTAGAAGCTGTAGTATGGCATATATAGAGGTCTTCACCTTCCGTGTATTCAACTGTAACAAAATCACATTCTTCTTTTAATTTAGCTATTTTTGCTTTTCTTTCAGACTCAAATGAAGATTCACTAGCGCTAGAGGCACAACCAATAAGAGCAAACAAAATAAAGAAAATAACTAAAATCTTTGATAATCTCATACAAGATGATTTTAACAATTGACCAAGGCACGACAAGCTCTAGAGCAATTATTTTTAATGAACACGGAAACATCGTGGAATTGCACCAGAAAGAATATCCATTAATTTATCCTAAAGATGGATGGGTTGAGATAAACCCCTTTACTCTTCTAGAGAGTGTTGAGACAACTATTAATTCATGCAAAACCCAAGATTTAAAAGTCGCTGCAATAACAAACCAAAGAGAAACAACTATAGTTTGGGATAGAGATACTGGTGAGCCAATTTACAATGCAATTGTCTGGCAAGATAGAAGAACAAGTAATTTTTGTGATGATATTCGTAATGAAAGTACGTTAAATTTAATTAAAGAAAAAACTGGTCTTGTTTTAGATCCATATTTTTCAGCAACAAAAATTAAATGGATTCTTGATAATGTTCCAGAAGCTAGGAATAAAGCTAATGCCGGTAAATTAATGTTTGGTACAGTTGATACCTTTTTATTATTTAAATTATCGAAGG
>JAYPSX010000162.1:1266-3408 GCA_038133315.1 Hyphomicrobiales bacterium | reverse complement strand
AAAAATGGACTTGTCGATCAATTACACATTTGTGAAATTCGTGAAGATAGACTTAAAGAAGTTGCAGATTTGACAAATCCTACGACTGCAACGACAGATTATAAAGAATTATTAAAGAATGAAGAAATTCATGCCATAATGATTTCTACCACTCCAGAAAGTACTCATTATCCAATAGCAAAAGAAGCACTTGAAGCTGGCAAACATGTTTTGCTTGAGAAACCAATCGCACGTACATTAACCGAAGCGGATGAATTGATAACTCTTGCTGAAAAAAACAAGGTACAATTTACAATTGGTTATTCACAAAGATTTCGATCAAAATACGCTTATGTTCGAGAAAAATTCCTTGATGGTACTCTTGGCGAACCCGTAAGTGTGTTAATTACACGTAACATAACCCAACAGTTATCAAAGAGAATTGTTGGAAGGACACGATTGTCACCTGCAGCCATGGAAGCAACCCATGATTTAGATTATGCTCTTTGGTGTTTGGCTCCAAGAAAACCTGTTAGAGTGTATTCTCAGCAAGTTGAAAAAGTTTTAATCAAAAATTCTAACTCTGCAGATTGCCAATTTATTATGGTTACACTTGATGATGGCACGGTAATTACAGTTGGAGCAGGTTGGGTTTTACCGCCAAGTTATCCAAACTACTCTTCAACCAAGATGGAATTTGTTGGTTCTAAAGGGGCTATTATGGTTGATGACTCCCATAATGATGTAACAATCATGACAGGTGAGAGAGGAATAGAATATCCTATGTCATCAATGCCAGGGGAACCCGTGGCCCATGTTAACGCTGGTCCAATGGCAGAAGAGACAAATAACTTCATTAACGCAATACTTTTTAATAAACCAGTTATTGTTAAACCAAGGGAAGCCCGAGTTGTTATGGAACTCTATCAAGCTGCAGATTTATCTGCGGAGAGGGGAGAGCCAATAAATCTTCCAATGAATATAGACCCACTCAAAGAGGAGCAAAATTAATGAAAGATATTGGACTTGCTGTAATAGGTTGTGGAACAATTGGAAGAATAAGAGCTGAATTGGCAAGAGACTATCCAGGTGTAAAGTGGCTTGGATTATGTGATATTAGAAAAGATATTGCTGAGAAATTAGCAGCAGATTGTAATGCTGATTTTTATACTACAGACTTCAATGAACTCTTAAATAGAAGTGAGGTTACTGCCGTCATCATCGCTACGGAAGAGAATGCTCACGTTGAACCAACTCTAAAAGCTATAGAAATGGGACATGCATTATTTATTGAAAAACCACTCGCAACAAATCCTCAAGACTCGCGTCGTATAATTGATGAAATAGAGTCTAATAATATTGATGCTGTTCTGGGTTATACAAACCGTTTTAGGAGGCGCTTTCTTGCAGTCAAAGAGAGACTTACAACAGGACAGATTGGACATGTTCATTCCGTTGTAACAAGAGCATTTATGAATAAAATGGTTCCAATCGCGACAATTAATAAGACAAATGATAGACAAAATCTGACACCAATGGTTGTTTCCGGAACACATAGTCTTGATATGTCAATGTGGTTAATGGAAGGGAAAAATCCTGTAAGTGTCTATGCAAAATCAGTTGATGGGGTCTTAAATCAATGGGGAACAAAAGACTCAACATTCGGCATTTTTACAATGGATGATGGCACCATTTGGAGTATGAATATTTCATGGGCACTTCCAGAAGTTTGGCCAGGTTCGGTTTATGGTCTTGAAATTGGGATAGTTGGCACAGAAGGTGTTATTGACATTGAAGATACACACCGTGATTTGGTATTGGCATCAAATATTGCACAAGGTGCAGGGTATACTTCACGAGAATATGCGCCTCCTCAAGGTAGACATGTTGATTTCTTAACAAGTTATCCTGCTGGCGATATTCAAGGAGGACAATTCTGGGGACCAATGAGGGAAGAAACAAACACCTGGTATACAAGATTATGTACCGGACAGGCAACACCTCATGCAACTGCTCAAGATGGGCATAGAAATTTGCTAATGACAATGGCAATGGATCTCTCTGCAAAAGAAGGTAAAGAGATCATTTTACCAAGTAGAATGGATGATATTTTCTGAGTTAGATTAACTCATTAAACTTCTGTTGGATGTCTTTTGGAAATTT
>JAYPSX010000162.1:0-1166 GCA_038133315.1 Hyphomicrobiales bacterium | reverse complement strand
TGTGATAACGGCATTTTTTAATTTTTTTACATCTATGAACTTTGGTTCAAAGCCAATGGCTCTAAAAACATCTTCATGCATTTTATTATTCGCAATACGAATTGAAGAAGCTCTACAATCTTCAAATGATTTTATATGTCGATTATTTGATGAGATATGTCGGATACCATTATCCCAATAGCCAAGAACTTTGTAGCCTGTGTTATTTTCAACTTTTTGAGATATATATTCTCCAACACTACCGTCAAGGAGATTATAGACTTGATCACGCGATGAGATTTGGAATGGAATTTCAAAAAGATTTAATTCTTCTACTCTTTCAGTGAGATAACTTGAAAAAAAATAACAGCAATCAATTTCACCTTCTTCAACTAGTCTCAATAAATCAATGGCATTGTAATTTAAGTCTCCTACATCTGAAACGAATTTAAATTCCAGATTACGTGGATAAATTTTTTCTAGTTTCTTCTTTAAATACAGTATTCCTTTTGCTTGAACTGATCTTTCAGGGTGATATCCCGCCCAATATATTTTATTCATTATATTACAATTTTTCTATTCATTGATGAGTTTATAGTAATCAAGATATAACTTCGAAAAGTCTGTATCTGATAGTCCTTGATCCACAGCATTTTTAAGTAATTCAGTTGTTAAGTTTCCAAATGGACACCTAATTTCGAGATTATTCAGAGCATCGGTAACCATACTTAAATCTTTATACAGATTTGAAACACGAGATTTTGCATCCCATTTTTCTGATAATATATGGTTTGGAAATCTTTTTTCCGATATGAAACTTCGAGCGTTTCCTGAGTTAAATACATCAATAACTATATTGGGATCAATTCCAAGTTCTTTTGCTCCCCGTACACCCTCAACTGTTGCGAAAAAAATGGTGTGTGTAACCATGTTATGGATCAGTTTCATTGCGTGTCCTGAACCAGTTTTACCAACATGAACTAATTTATTAGTGAAAGACTCTAAGATACTCTTTGCTTTCTGGATTGTGTCTATCTCTCCGCCTATCATTAATGTTAATGTTCCATTTGCAGCGCCCTGAGCACCGCCTGTCATTCCGCAGTCTAGATAATCAATATTATAACCTTTCAATTCTTCAGCAAGTTTAATACTCTCTTCAGGATTTGATGTCGTTAAATCAACAATTA
>JAYPSX010000161.1:0-3418 GCA_038133315.1 Hyphomicrobiales bacterium | reverse complement strand
TTCAACAAATTGGATCTTTTGATATCTAGATATCTTAAATAAACAAATGAAGTTTTATCCGGTAATAAAAATAATTGGCATATTCCTATTGATTCTAGGATTTTCTATGTTATTCCCAGCTCTAATTGATGGTTTGTATGGAAGTCAAAATTATAGAGTCTTCATACTTTCTTCCTTAATTACTAGTCTTACAGGATTAATTTTAATCTTATCAGTATGGGGTAAAGAACAACAACTAGGATTGCGCGAAGCATTCTTATTGACGACATTAACTTGGGTATTGATAGCAATTTTTTCATCCATACCAATTTATATTTCAGACTCTGGGATGAGCTTTACAGACTCATTTTTTGAGTCAATGTCTGGCATCACTACTACTGGTGCAACTGTAATTCAAAACCTTGAGATTCAATCAAAGGGCATACTTATTTGGAGAGCATTGTTACAATGGTTAGGTGGTATTGGAATCATTGTGATGGCTGTTGCAGTTTTACCAATGTTGCAAGTTGGAGGAATGCAATTGTTTAGACTCGAGTCATCCGATAATGCAGAAAAAATCTTACCCAGAGCAACACAACTAGCAGGATCATTGGTATTATTATATGTAATAATTACAATGTTATGTACACTAGCATATAACATCGGTGGTATGGGGTTATTTGATTCTTTAGCACATTCATTAACCACAATCTCAACTGGTGGATATTCTACACACACAGATTCATTTGCTTATTTCTCAAATAGTAATTTGGAGTATATAGCTGTATTATTTATGATAGTAGGCAGTCTTCCATTCGTATTGTATTTGCAATTTGCGAGGGGTAAAGCATCTAGTTTATTTTTAGATAGCCAAGTATTAGCCTTTTTCACGATTTTATTAGTATCCGTAATTTTATGTGTTTTGTATATTCAAAATAATGCAGATATAAGTAGCGCTGAATCTATTCGTAAGTCTTTATTTAATGTTACTTCAATATTAACAGGTACGGGCTATGTCTCAGCTGACTATATGGAATGGGGACCTTTTATAGTCTCACTATTTTTTATACTTATGCTTATTGGAGGATGTGCTGGGTCAACATCGTGTGGTCTTAAGGTGTTCAGAGTACAAATTCTGTATAAGCAAGTTATAATTCAAACTAAGAAAATTGCATTTCCTGATGCAGTGATAGTACCTCTATATAATGGAAAAGAAATCCCTGAAAACGTTAGTAAAGCAGTGACATCATTTTTTCTCCTATTTATTATTTCTTTTGTAATCATCGGATTAGTCTTGAGTCTATTGGGATTGGATTTAATAACAGCATTTTCAGCCTCAGCAAGTGCAATATCTAATGTTGGTCCAGGACTAGGCGCTATTGTGGGTCCAACAGAAACTTATGCTTCAATCGACTCAATTTCAAAGTGGATATTATCATTTGCCATGTTACTTGGAAGACTCGAAATTCTTACAGTAATGGTCATATTTACATCATACTTCTGGAGGCAGTAATATCTCATTACAAATTAATTTTGATCAAGCATTATCTCTTCAAAGAGAAATACTAGAGAAGTTAGTCTCTTTTGATACCACAAGTGAGAAATCAAATATTGAGTTGGTTAATTATATTTGTGATTTTTTGTCTGGTTATGAAATTGATGCGGCAAAAATATATAATAAGGATAGATCAAAAGCTTCTATATTTTATTCAATCGGTAAACAGAGTCGAAAAGGGCTGATATTTTCAGCTCACACTGACACAGTGCCCGTTGACATAACGCAATGGTCTACAGATCCTTATACTCTGAATATTAGAGATAATAAGTATATAGGTCGGGGCACAACGGATATGAAAGGCTTCATTTCTATTTTACTATCCCTAACACCTTGGTTGATCTCAAATAATCTATCCGATCCATTTCATGTGGCATTGAGTTATGATGAAGAGGTTGGTTGTTTGGGTGTTCAACCACTTATAGAGAGCATTAAGAATAAAATACAAGAACCAAAGCTTGTCATTGTTGGTGAACCTACAAAATTACAAATAATAGATAGGCATAAAAGTTGTCATACATATCAAACAGAGTTTTTTGGATTAAAGGCTCACTCCTGTGATCCATCTTGGGGTTGTAATGCTATTTATTTTGCATCAATTTTTATTGAAAAGCTCAAGGAACTTGAAATCCAACTTAAAGAAAAAAATAGAGATGAGAATTTTAATCCACCATATTCAACAATAAATGTCGGTGTAATTCAGGGGGGTAATGCTCATAATATAGTACCTGATTATGTAAAAATACTATGGCAGATAAGATGCTTGCCAGACTCAGATCATACGATTTTACTTAAGGGATTATTTGAAAATATTATTCCTAATATTGAGTCAGATATGAAAGCTAAAAGCAAAACAGCTCACATAATTAATAGGAATGTTTCTAATATACTTCCTTTGGAAAAATCAACTAATTCTAATATATTAGATGATCTAATAACAAAAAAAAATACTCCAAGTGGTGTATCATACGGAACTGATGCAGGTTATTTTTCAAAGCAAGGCTGGCAAACAATTGTCTGTGGTCCGGGAGATATTGAACAAGCACACAAATCTGATGAGTATATCTTAATCGAAGATATTAAATCAGGCATGCGTTTTGTTGCAAATATGGTAAATGATTATTTAATTTAGATATTTAAGCAATATTTTAAAATTGCTTTTTGTATATGCAATCTATTTTCAGCTTGATCATAAACTAGTGACCGTGAGCAATCAATAACTTCATCTGTGACTTCTTCCCCCCTATGGGCTGGTAGACAATGTAAAAATATTGCCTCATCAGGAGATCTTTGTAGTAACTCCATATTTACTTGATAATCCTTGAGTATTTTAATTTTTTTTAGTCGTTCCGTTTCCAAATCATTCATCGATACCCATGTGTCTGTTACAATACAATTTGCTGAATTAATAGCACCAGTAATATCTTGGGTAATTGTTAAATTGGCATTATTTTTTTTTGCATGTTCTATATATTTTTTGTAAGGCATAAGACTCTTTGGTATTGCCATATTTAATTTAAAATTAAATATAGATGAGGCTTGTATCCATGTGTTAGCAACATTATTTCCGTCTCCTATCCATGTAATATTAAGATCTTCAATAGTACCAAAATATTCTTTTAGAGTCATTAAATCAGCCATAATTTGACATGGATGACTCATATCTGTTAGGGCATTAATAACAGGAACATCGGAGTTATCTGAAAATTCTATTAATTCATCATGATTTGCATTGCGTATAATAATCCCGTCCACGTACCTTGACATTACCTTTGCTGTATCCTTAATAGACTCACCTCGTCCCATTTGGGATGTTTTTGTATCTAAGAATATACAATGACCACCTAATTGGGATATAGCAACTTCAAATGAAATTCTTGTTCT
>JAYPSX010000160.1:0-3435 GCA_038133315.1 Hyphomicrobiales bacterium | reverse complement strand
CTAAAATCATTGAATGATAATATACAAATGAGATCTGATTGGACCATTCCAATATGTAATGGTAAAGAGAGATTAAGAGACCATGAAGGAAATAAAATACATCCTACACAGAAGCCTGAGGCATTATTGTATAGAATCATACTCTCATCTTCAGATCCAAATGCAATAGTACTAGACCCCTTCCTAGGTAGTGGAACAACTGCAGTCGTAGCTAAAAAACTCGGTAGAAGATGGATAGGAATTGAAAATAATCCGCAGTATATCATAGCTGCTAATGAAAGAATTAAAAATACATCCAAACCGAGTCCTGCAGCAATAGATATAAAAGCCACAAAAAGAGATCAAGTAAGGGTACCTTTTGGAGTATTAGTTGAAAGAGGATATATTGAAATTGGAGAGAAACTATATTGCTCAAAGAAAAAAAATATAGCAATTGTTAAAGCAGATGGATCTTTACAATCAAATGAGATAGTTGGTTCAATTCATAAAATTGGGGCTCATTACCAAGGCACGGAAAGCTGCAATGGATGGATCTATTGGCATTATCTCAGAAATAATAACTTGTTCCCCATAGACAACCTCAGAGATGAAATCAAATCTAATTTAGACCACAAAATAAACTAGTCTTTAATTAATTTCAGAACCTTCCTCATCAAGCTTGATAATCCCAATTTATCTATATTCCGAAGAGCAACCCAATCTGAATTCTGGAATGTAAAATTATCAAGTAATTGATAAGCGCTAAAGGGTATTTCAATAACTTTTAATTGAAGTTGAAAATGTGAAAATTTATGGTTAACAACACCAATATGATCTATGTCTACTTTGCTGAAGTTAGTAATTAATTTTTCATATTTTCGATCATCAACCCAATCTGTTGTTGGAAATTGGTAAGTTTTTGCAAGTATTCCTGTGTCAGGTCTTTTTGAAATTAAATATTCTCCAACTTTATTTTTTATTACAAATACATTTCCATATTTTTTTGGTAAAGATTTTAAATCTCTTTTATTCCTAAAATCAAAATTGTTTTTTGAACTTGCTTTACAATGCTCCCTTATTGGGCAAATGTCACAAGATGGATTATTAACACTGCAAATTGCAGAACCTAAATCCATTAAAGCCTGAACAACATCCCTTGGTGAAGCATTGTATGTTAATTCTTCCATTAAATTTTCAACATTTTTTCTGTTTATACCAGGGTTAGAATAATCCAATTGAAAATATCTCGTTAACACCCTTTGAATGTTTGTATCAACTGCTCTCGATGGGAGATTGTAGGCAATTGATACAATTGATGAGGACATGTATTCCCCAATTCCTGGAAATTTTTTTAATATTTCAATCTTATCTGGTATCTCATATGAGAATTCATTTGCAATTATTTGACATGTTTTTAATAGGTTAGTTGCTCTGGAGTAATATCCCAGCCCTGACCATACTTGGATTATTTCATTTTCTGAAGCATTTGATAAATCATATAATGTTGGCCATCTACTTATCAATTTCTCAAAATATCCAACAACAGTTGATACAGTTGTTTGCTGAAGCATAAACTCACTCACTAGCACATAATAAGGCGAGTTTTCATTGTTATAATCGCTTCGCCATGGGAGTTCTCTCCTATTGGAGTTATACCAAGAAATTAGTGGGTATGTAATATCGTTTGGTTTGTACATTTTTTGAAATAAGAATATTATAATAGTACAGATTAGGTGAAATAATTTTAATATGTCAACAAACGATAATATTTACCATTTTAAAAATAACAACGTAAGATTGCACATAAGTAATTTTGTTCGAGATATCGTCAGACCATTTGAAGAAAAATATGGCAAAAAAACGAGTGAACTAGATGAACTATGGAGAATCGCATTAGGTGATGAATTTAGTGACTTCGTAAAACCAAATAAAATCACAAAAGAATACAAATACGTTAATAATGAGAGAGTAATGGTAAGAAAACTCCATTTAGATGTTGATAGTGCTCGAGCTCTCGAAATTACATATAATTCTGAAAAGATTATTAATAGAATAAACAAATTCTATGGTACTGATTTTATTTCACAAATTATAATTAAGAACAAATACCAATCAAATGATACGAACAACATAAGTAAAATTAGTAATCAATATAAGAAATCCCCCTCAGTTAAATTTAGAGTGAACACTGATGGAATTAAAGATAATAGTTTAAAAAATGCACTAGAAAAACTTGGTCGCAATATAAAGGAGTCATAAAGAATGATAAGAAATAAAATATTAATTTCATCAGTTGCAATAGTTTGCTTATTAGCAGTTGTTTATTTTATATTGAATGAATCCACAGGAAATAAAGAAGAACTAATTTTATATACAATGAATGATGTAAATGACTCTGGATCTCAAATTATTCTTGATATGGACTCAAATATTATTGATGTATCTCTTGAGGAACTAACTCTTGGAGACCCAAATGCACCCATTACAATAATAGAGTATGCTTCCATGACATGCTCTCATTGTGCTGAGTTTCATAACAAAACATACCCAGATTTGAAAAAGAATCATATTGATACAGGTGAAGTTAAATTTATTTTTAGAGAATTTCCTCTAGACAAACTAGCTATGGCTACTTCAATGTTGGCAAGATGTGTAGATAATGAGATATCTATGGCTTTCATTGAAATATTATTCAAAAATCGGGATAGGTGGATATCAGAAAACGCTCTTAATGAGTTAAAAAACTTTTCAAAGCAGGCAGGCTTAGATAGCAATGAATTTGATGCTTGTCTGAACAATCAACAACTGCTTGATGATTTAATTGCTGGTAAAGAAAAAGCTATTGAAGATTATAAAATAAATTCTACCCCTTCTTTTATTATCAACGGCGAAGTGGTTTCAGGGAATAAACCCTATTCATTTTTCAAATCTGAGATAGAACAAATCTTATCTAAGTATAAGGGTGCTTAAAGCTCATAATTATGGAATTAAAAAAAATTAAATTACATGGCTTTAAGTCATTTGATAAACCAACTGAATTAGACATATATCCCGGGCTAACAGGAATTGTTGGTCCAAATGGTTGTGGAAAATCTAATATACTTGATAGCCTGCAGTGGGTAATGGGCGAAACATCCTACAAAAATCTTAGAGGATCCGAAATGGACGATGTAATTTTTTCAGGAACAGACACAAGTGCCTCCAGAAATTTTGCAGAAGTATCGGTTGTTTTAGCAGAAAATAAATTATCACACAAAAAAAACTCTGATAACGAATATGAAATTAGAAGAAGAATAGAGAGAAATTCAGGCTCAAAATATTTCATTAACTCAGTTGAAAAGAGAGCGAAAGATGTACAATTATTCTTTGCAGACAATTCACTTGGACCTCATTCAGTTTCCATAGTAAAGCAAGGTAATATTAACCAATTAATTGAAGCAAAACCAAGTGAACGAA
>JAYPSX010000159.1:0-3443 GCA_038133315.1 Hyphomicrobiales bacterium | reverse complement strand
ACTTATGATGTTGATCAAGCTATTAAACTAGTTAAAGCTAATGCAAAATCTAAATTCAATGAAACAATAGAGATATCATTAAATCTTGGTGTAGATCCAAAACAAGCTGATCAAATGGTTCGTGGTGTTGTGAGTCTGCCTGCTGGTACTGGGAAAGATATTAAAGTCGCTGTATTTGCAAGAGACGCAAAGGCAAAAGAAGCTCAAGATGCAGGTGCTGATATTGTTGGTAGCGAAGACCTGGCTGAAAATGTTAAATCAGGAAAATTCGAATTTGATCGCGTAATATCAACACCTGATATGATGGCTCTCGTTGGTCAGTTGGGTAAAATTTTGGGGCCACGCGGTCTAATGCCAAACCCAAAGTTGGGTACAGTAACAGATAATGTTGCGGACGCTGTAAAATCCATTAAGGGAGGATCTGTTGAGTATAGAGTGGAAAAGGCGGGTATTATTCATGCTGGAATTGGTAAAGCAGATTTTACGGAAGAGGCAATCAAGAGTAATGTCAAAGCAATAGTTGAAGCTATACAAAATGCAAAACCAACTGGTGCAAAAGGAACTTACATAAAAAATATATCCTTAACATCAACAATGGGAGTTGGTGTGAGAATTGATCCAAATTCAATAATTAATTAATTAATAAAAAAATATAGAATTTGATCTTTACATTTAATAATAAAAAGCATAAATATACTTTAATTATGCTTGACCTGTCCAAGATTATAGGTGCGTTTGCTTAATTTCCTATATGAGACATCGATATTAATACCAAATATCGGCACAGTTAGTATTTATTGCTAAGGGCAGGTTCATTTGATTTTAAATCAGATGTGAACTTGAAGAGGAGACGACTGTGGATAGACAAAACAAAACAATCTTTGTGAATGAGTTAAAAGAAGTTTTTAACAATTCTTCAGTTGTAGTTGTCGCTCAAAATTCAGGACTGACAGTATCAGAAATGAATAAATTGAGAGGTGCCATGCGTGAAGCAGGTGGGCACGTAAAAGTCATAAAAAATAAACTTACTAAAATTGCACTGGAAGGAACGCCGCTGTCAGCGATTGAGGAATATCTAAATGGGCCATCAATGATCGCTTATTCTGATGATCCTGTTACAGCGCCAAAAATTACAGTGGAATTTGCAAAAGGAAATGAAAAGTTTGTTGTTTTAGGTGGCTCTCTTCCAGAAAAGAAAATTGATCTTGGAGAAGTTAAACAGCTTGCAAGCTTACCATCTTTAGATGAGCTTAGAGCAAAGATGCTTGGGTTGCTAAATGCGCCAGCATCAAACATTGCAAGTTTAATCAACACACCAGGAACAAATATAGCTCAAGTTGTGAAAGCTTATTCTGATAAAGCCGAAGCAGCGTAATACTAACTTTTATAATTTAATCGAGGAAAAAATGGCAGATTTAGAAAAAATTGCAGAGAGTTTATCAAGTTTAACAATACTTGAAGCTTCAGAATTAACAAAAATTTTAGAAGAAAAATGGGGGGTTACAGCTGCTGCGCAAGTTGCTGTTGCTGCTGCACCAGCTGGTGGTGATGCAGGGGGATCTGCTGCATCAGCTGAAGAAAAATCTGAGTTTGATGTAATCTTGGCAAGCATGGGCGATCAAAAAATTAACGTGATTAAGGAAGTGCGTGCTATCACGGGACTTGGTCTTAAAGAGGCTAAAGATCTTGTTGAAGCTGCCCCAAAACCAGTCAAAGAGGGTGTATCTAAAGATGAAGCTGATAAAATCAAAGCTCAATTGGAAGGAGCCGGTGCAACCGTTGAAGTTAAATAATTGATTATAGCACTCCAGCTAGCATAACATCATAAATATTTAACATTTATACGGGAACACAATATGTCTGAAACTTTCATTGGACGAAAAAGAATTAGAAAATCATTTGGTAAAATCCGCGAAGTCGCAGAAATGCCAAATTTAATTGAAGTACAGAAATCATCCTATGATTACTTTCTTCAAAATCAGGAGCCTAAGGGTGGTAGAGAGCCCCGTGGTCTGCAGGCGGTATTTACATCCGTTTTTCCAATAATGGACTTCAATGAGACTTCAAGACTAGAGTTTGTCAGATATGACTTCGATTTGCCTAAATACGATGTAGAAGAATGTATTCAACGGGGACTGACTTATGCCGCCCCTCTTAGAGCCACACTTAGATTAATAGTGTTTGATCATGATAATACTGATAGCAAATCTATAAAGGATATCAAAGAACAAGAAGTATACATGGGAGATATTCCATTAATGACAAACAATGGAACGTTTATTTTCAATGGTACGGAACGTGTCGTAGTCAGTCAAATGCACAGAAGCCCTGGGGTATTTTTTGATCATGACAAAGGAAAGTCACACTCAAGTGGTAAAATATTATATGCGGCAAGAATTATACCATACAGAGGGTCATGGCTTGATTTTGAATTCGACGCAAAGGATCTCGTATACGCTCGTATAGATAGAAAAAGAAAAATACCAGTTTCAACAATATTGTATGCTCTGGGTTATGACGCAGAAGAAATTCTATCAAACTTTTATGATATACATACAATTGAAAAAAATAAGTCTGGTTGGGTATCAGAATTTAAGGAAGCTCAATATAAGGGTGTTAAAATTAATTCGGATTTGATAAACGCAGATACCGGTGAAGTGGCTGTTCAGTCTGGTACAAAGATAACTCCGCGCTTAATCAATAAATTACTCGATGGTGGATTAAAAAAAGTTCTATTCTCAGTTGATGATATAATTGGACAGTTCATTGCCGAAGACATTGTCAATATGAAAACTGGTTTGGTATATGCTGAAGCAGGTGATGAGATTACATCTGAATTAATTGAACTACTTGAAAAAAACAAGATAACGAAAATTCCTGTTTTAGAGATTGACTATGTCAACACTGGAGCATTCATTAGAGATACTCTAAAAGCTGATAAGAATGAAAATAAGCAAGAAGCATTATTAGACATATACAGGTTAATGAGACCAGGTGAACCGCCTACCAATGAAACTGCTGAAAGTCTATTTGAAGGATTATTCTTTGATCCCGATAGGTATGATCTGTCAGCTGTTGGTAGAGTAAAAATGAATATGAGACTTGAGCTAGATGCACCAGATACTATGTGTGTATTGAGAAAAGAAGATATTCTAGCTGTTGTTAAGCATCTTGTTGAATTAAGGGATGGAAAAGGTGATGTAGATGATATTGATCATCTTGGAAACAGAAGGGTGAGATCAGTTGGTGAGCTTGTTGAAAACCAATATAGAATTGGTTTGCTGAGAATGGAACGTTCTATAAGGGAAAAATTAAGTTCTGTAGATATTGATACTGTTATGCCAAATGATCTTATCAATGCAAAACCGATTACCGCATCACTTAGAGAATTTTTTGGTTCATCGCAATTATCTCAATTTATGGATCAAACAAATCCACTATCA
>JAYPSX010000158.1:0-3602 GCA_038133315.1 Hyphomicrobiales bacterium | reverse complement strand
TGGAGGTGCATCAAGAAGGTTCTATTATAGTAGATGGTGTCGAATTAAATGATGATCTAAGGCATATAAATGAAATTAGAAGTGAAGTGGGGATGGTTTTCCAACATTTTAATTTATTCCCACATTTGACTGTTCTTGAAAATTGTACACTTGCACCAATTTGGGTACGAAAGAAATCAAGAAATGAGGCCAATCAAATGGCTATGGAGCTTCTAGAAAAAGTTCGCATTCCTGATCAAGCTGATAAGTATCCAGGGCAACTATCAGGTGGTCAGCAGCAAAGGGTTGCCATAGCCAGGGCACTATGTATGCAGCCACGTGTTATGCTCTTTGACGAGCCAACTTCTGCTCTCGACCCTGAGATGATTAAAGAAGTTCTTGAAACAATGATAGAGCTTGCTGATTCTGGTATGACTATGATTGTTGTTACACATGAGATGGGTTTTGCAAACAAGGTAGCAGATAGGATTATTTTTATGGATGAGGGGCAGATTGTAGAGCAGAATGATCCTGAGTCATTTTTTAATAATCCTGAGTCAGATAGAACTAAATTATTCTTAAGCCAGATACTTAATCATTAGGAAATATTAAATACATATTTTATTTTATAAGAACTAAGTATTCTTTCTATATACACTCAACAGACAAAGTGATAATAAAGTTCCAGTCATAATTTTTTTTAGGAAACAAAGTGTCATTATTCAGATTTTTCTCTATAAGAGCAGTCCCAAAAACTAGCTGGAGCTCAACTCACCCATTAAACTTTAAGCCTAAATTTTTTACTTTATTGATGGTTCTATTGGGAAATATTGTTTTTGGAACAGGTGTTGCAACTATTGTAGCGGCTGGAGCGGGTCTTGATCCATGGACAATTTTAGCTGAGGGGTTGGCATTATTATTTGATGTATCCATTGGGATGGCAACATTCATAGTTAGCGTATCAGTCTTATTGCTATGGATTCCACTTCGCCAAATACCTGGAATGGGAACGATTATTAATACAGTGGTAGTTGCAACAGTAATAGATTTGGCTTTTCCATGGTTACCTAAGCCATCAAATTATCTATTACAGATACTGCAAGTAATCACAGGGATATTCATTTGTGGTTTGGGCAGTGGCATCTATCTCACGGGTAATTTAGGTCCAGGACCAAGAGATGGATTAATGACGGGACTCCAACGTATCACAGGACGTCCAGTTGCGATCATAAGAACTTCAATTGAAATTACAGTTGTTATTCTGGGTTGGTTGCTTGGTGGAACTGTAGGTTTAGGGACAGTTATATTTGCGTTATTAATAGGTCCTTCTGTTTCAGTTGGTTTAACTGTTGTTAGAAATTTGTCAGGTGGAGAAGTAATTAGAGAATAAAATATGAAAATGATGAAATGCAATGAGCTTGGTGGAGCTTGTGATAAAGAGTTCTATGGTGAAACATTTGAAGAGATTGCCAAGCAAAGTAAAGAGCACGGTATTGAAATGATTAATCTTGGGGATAAGGATCACATAAATGCTATGGATAAAATGGGTGAGCTAATGAAAGATTCAAAAAATCTTTATAAGTGGATGGATGAGAGAAAAGAGATATTTGATAATAGAAAATAAGAACTAATTCAAATAAAATAATATAAAACAATATATAATGAGGAATACAAGTTGTTAAATTGGCACAAGAAAATGGTAATATATTGGGAAAACAAATTAGGAATTTCAACTTATGGAATGTTATGGATAGCCTTCTTTAAGGGTATCGTAATTGGTTTATTCCTGTATCATATCTTTATAAAATAATAACGAGTAAAGATAGGTGATAATTAATTGATCTGATGGACAAACAAGCAAAAGTATTAGAATTTCTCAAATCTTGGACGGATGGTGTAATAAATATAGGTAAAATATACCAGGAGAACGGTGAATTTGTCTCTCAATCTGAAAAATTTTTATACGCACATTATGCGTTTGATGAGCAAGATATTTTATGGAAGCCAACTTTTACCAAAGATAAAATTTTTAGGCATGATTTTAATGGAGCTCTGTCATACTTTGTTGGCGCCCCTATCGAAGAAGATAGAGGATTTGCTATAAGACCATGGAAAAAAATAAAATTACATGAACAGCCAAATTTAATAATTGAAGGAGACGTCGTCATTGTTATGGGGGCTTTAGATTTTTATAATTTCGAAAGTGAAGAGTCCGCCATAGTTGCATTTACTTTTGTTTTGAAGGAATTTGGGGAAAGATTTAAAATCATTGTCCACCATTCTTCTCCAGTTATGGATGTAAATTTCTAGATATTTTAAATGTTTGAGTTGATAGATTTTGTAATTGCAATTTGCCTTTTCTTTGGTGCTGTTTTGTACACATCTGTAGGGCATGCAGGAGCATCTGTTTATATTGCTATTATGTCTATATTTGGTTTGCCTGTCACAACAATCAAGCCTACAGCATTATCACTGAATATTATTGTTTCCTCATATACCAGCTTCCAGTTTGTAAAAGCGAAGCTCTATGATTTGAAGCTCGTAATTCCTCTCTTAATTGGGGCAATACCTATGGCATTCATTGGTGGATACATAGATATTCCAGGTGATATTTATAAGCCTATAATAGGGCTCATGCTTTTGTATTCATCTTATAGGTTTATTTCCGTAAAGCAGCATGAAGAAAAAGAGCCGAAAAAATATAAGTTTTATTATGCTGTTTTCACTGGTGGTATAATAGGTTTTCTTGCGGGTTTAACTGGAACAGGAGGCGGTATATTTTTATCACCACTAATCATATTTGCGGGATGGACTACAACAAAAGGTGCCAGCGGTACGGCAGCACTGTTCATATTAGCTAATTCAGTTTTTGGTCTCATGGGAAATATTACATCTATCAAAAGTGTTCCAATGGAGTTACCATTGTTCGCACTGTTTGCACTTCTTGGTGGTATAGTTGGTTCAAGAATAGGGATCCATTACTTTCAACATGTTGGTATAAAACGAATTCTTGGTTTCGTATTACTAATTGCAAGTTTTAAATTAATATTTAATCTATAAAAAAGATTAAAGTTGCAAGTTGTTAAACAAAATAATCTGTTTGTAACAATTATTCGTAATTAAAATATGAAACCAATCATCATAGCATTAATATTAGTAATTATTCTACCTTTGGGTTTTGCCATGGCTATTGAAGAACCAGCATATAAATTAGTTGAGCAAAATGATAAATATGAGATCCGTTACTACGAAGAACGTATAGTCGTTCAAACAAAGAACACAAATGAGAATAGCGGTTTTAGAAGGTTATTCAATTATATATCTGGACAAAATAATGGCTCACAAAAGATTGCAATGACTGCACCTGTTACACAATCTAATGACATAATGCAATTTTATTTGCCATCTAATTTTGACAAAAGCAATACCCCAATACCCCTTGATCAAAATGTTGAATTATCGACGGTGGATGAGGGATACTATGCAGTAATAAGATACTCAGGAAGATCATCAAATAGTAATTTCTTATCACATTCCAACATCCTACAAAACGAATTGCTTTCTGATGGTGTCAATATTCTAAGTAAGCCCATCAAGGCAACATATAACGGTCCATTTACACC
>JAYPSX010000157.1:0-3615 GCA_038133315.1 Hyphomicrobiales bacterium | reverse complement strand
ATGAGAATATTTTCAGATAATTTTATTGATGGATATATATCAAAGATGAAGAATAATATTTTATCAATTGTTGGTGGGTATGAAATAGAAGGTTTAGGGATAAATTTATTTGATGAAATAGGGGATGACCTATTCTCAATACAAGGCATATCAATATTAAATCTATTAAATTATTTGAGAAAAATGGATTATATAGAATGATTAAAGTAGGACTAACCGGATCAATAGGCTCAGGCAAATCTTATGTTTTAAACTTATTTAGTGATTTATATAATATTCCAATTTTTAGCTCGGATGATTGTGTAAAAGAGCTCTATAAATCAAATGAGAAACTCATAGTTTTTGTAAAGAAACAAATTTTGAAGAAAGATGAGGAATTTAACAAAGTTAATATCTCAGCTAATGTTTTCAATAATAGTGATAAATTATCAAAATTAGAAAAATTTATTCATCCTTTAGTAAAATTAGCGAGAGACAATTTTATTGAACAAGAGAAAAGAAATAACTCTAAAATGGTTATTGTAGAAGTTCCATTATTATTTGAAAAAAAATTAGAAGATGATTTTGATTTTGTAATCTTAGTAAAAACATCAAAAGAACTGCAAGAGAGAAGGGTATTACAAAGACCAAATATGACTGCAGAACTATTTAGCAAAATCAAGAAAAAACAATTATCAGATAAACAAAAAGAAGCAAAAGCTCATTTTACTATAGATAATCTTAATCATGATGATACCGTTAATATAATTGATAAAATAATGAAAAATTTTGATATTAACTAACTATGAGAGAAGTTGTTGTTGACATAGAGACCACAGGTCTAGATCACAAAAAAGGTGATAAAATAATTGAGATAGCATGCCTTGAATTAATTAATCATATTCCAACTGATAACTTCTACCACACATATATTAATCCGAATGGGAAAGAAATTTCCGAAGGTGCATTCAAGGTTCATGGAATAAGTGATTCATTTTTATCCGATAAACCTCTTTTCAGTGAAATAGCAGAAGATTTTTTGGGATTTATCGGGGACTCACAAATTTTAGCTCATAACGCATCCTTTGATATTGGTTTTTTAAATAATGAACTCTCAATTGAAAAAAAAATGACAATTACCGACAATAAAATTATTGATACATTAGTTATTGCGAGAAAAAAACACCCTGGTCTGCCCAATAATTTAGATGCACTGTGTAGAAGATATAATATTTCAGAACAAAAAAGAGGATTACATGATGCAAAATCAGATTGCGAATTACTAGCGCAGGTATATATTGAATTAATTGGTGGTAGACAAAGCAATTTAGATCTAAACAAATTAGATGAAGATAATTCTCTTCAAAAAGAAACAATAAAACCAAAATTACGAGAAAAAAGAAATTTAAAACCGCTGAGTGAATCTGAATTACAAAAACATAATGAATTTATATCAAAATTTATTTCAGATGCTATGTGGAATAAAAAAGAAGAAAATTAGTGTTTTTGAATATTTTTCTCAAATAATTTAAGAAAATCTATCGGTTCTATATATAGTGGAGGAAAACCACCGTCTCGGACGGTATCTGCTATAATTCTTCTCGCAAAAGGGAATAAAAGCCTCGGTATTTCCACTAAAATGACGAAAGATTTGGTGCTTTTATCAATATTATTTAATTGAACAACAGATGCATATGAGAGTTCGACAATAAAGCACGGAGAGTCTGCAATTTCAGCTCGAACTTTTATTGTAATATCAACTTCATAAACATCCTGTTCCTTATCTAATGTTGCCGCATTTACATTCACACTAACATTGATGTTTGGTTTGACCATCATATGAGGTAATTTCGATGGTACCTGGGGATTTTCGAAAGATAAATCTTTTGTATATTGTCCTAAAAACTTAAAGCCTGATTTTAGTTCTTCACTCATGTGATTACACTATTATTAAACAATTATATAATAGCACATACTAAAATTGGGTCAAATTATTGAAAAAATAGATAATTTTAATTTTATTTCACTATGAGTACCTATATATTAAATAAATTATCAAAGGACCTATAAATATGGATATTATAAATATTATACTACTGACTGTCGTAATTTTTATATTCATGGTTTTACGTTCAGTATTGGGCAAAAGAACAGGCCTAGAAAAATCAATAGTTATAGATTTCAAAGAGAAAAAAAATCTAATAACTAAAGACAAAATTGAAGACAAGGTTAAAGAACCAGAAGTAACAAATTTAAGACAGCAATCCCAAGAATTTAGTGATGAAATAAATTTACTAGAGAAAAATATAAAATCATTCTCAATTGATTATTTTCTTGATGGTGCAAAAAAAGCTTATGAGATGACTCTTATTGCTTATTCCGAAGAGAATAAAGAAACACTCAATATGCTTCTAGAAAAAAATATTTATGATGAATTTTTAGAATCTATAGATATAAGAAACAATAACAACCAGAAACTTGAATATAGTCTCATAAAAGTAAACAAATTAGACATAAGAGATATTAATATTAATAAAAATACTGCAAAAATCGATCTACATATTGATGCGGATAATGAATTTCTTCTCACTGAATTAAAAGATGAAGAGAAATCAATTAATAAAAACAAGGCACATATCAAAGAAATCTGGACATTTACAAAGAAATTAAATTCCCGGAATCCAAATTGGAAAGTAAGTGAAATTCGTCGTTTAAATTAAGCCATTTAGAAAGAATGCTTAACAAAATTGATAAAAAATTCATTAGAAAAATCGAATACAGTTCTATAACTAATTGGACCCAAGACAATCATTTGGAAGCTTTTCAAGCGCTTATGAATGGCGATAAAAGTCTTGGAAAATTACATATTAAAACAATCCATCAAGCACGGTATTTTTTTGAAGAAAATTATCAGCCCTTTCAAATCACTAATAACCTAGGGAGTCAGAATTTATTTACAGGTTATTTTGAACCAAGACTAAGCGCTTCTATAAAACAGAGTGAAATTTATAAGTATCCATTATACGGAGCACCCTATGATAAAAATTTACTAGATATAAGCCGACGTGATTTTGAAGGCAGTATTAAATCAGGAATTCCAATTCTTGCATGGTTAAAAGATAACATAGACTTATATTTTATGCATATTCAAGGTTCAGGTGTACTAAATTTTATGGAAGGATTTTCAAAAAGGTTTGTATTTGAAAGTAAAAATAATTTTAAATACACATCACTGGGCAAAAGTCTCATTGAGCTGGGACATGTTCATGAAAGTGATATCTCGATGACAACCATAAAAGATTGGTTAAGGTCAAATAAAAAAAATTATGAAAGTGTGTATATTAATGAGTCATTTATTTTTTTTAAAGAAGATAAGATAGATTTAGATAATAAATATCCAATTGGACAACTTGGAATAAGATTGACCCCTTTGAGATCATTGGCTGTTGACCAGTCAATATTTGATATAAATACACCAATTTGGTTGAAAACACAGATTCCAATTACAGAGAATAAAACCATAAATTTTGAAAGATTAATGATCGGACAAGATCAAGGTTCTGCCATAAAAGGTTTAACTAGAGGCGACATTTTTTTTGGCAATGATGAAATTGCTGGTAATATGAAATATTCAGG
>JAYPSX010000156.1:0-3640 GCA_038133315.1 Hyphomicrobiales bacterium | reverse complement strand
CTAAATTTCTCTGGTTGTTCGTCATTAATTATTTCTTCATTATCATTCGAGTCAGTGCCATCGCTAGTCGCGTGTGAATCAGCCTCTGCGACTTCTCCTTTATTGGTGTCTATTTCAGTTGTTGATTCAACTTCTTCTTGAATAATCTTTTCTTTTTCTGAGGTAGGGATTTGATAATAATCTGGATGGATCTCATTAAATGCTAGAAATCCATGTCTATTACCTCCATATTCAACAAAAGCTGCCTGCAGTGAAGGCTCAACTCTAGTTACTTTTGCTAGGTATATATTTCCACGAATTTGATGCCTATCTTTGGCTTCAATATCGAACTCTTGTATTTTTCCACTGTTATTGAGAACAATAACTCTAGTTTCCTCATCATGATTTGCATCGATGAGCATTCTATTTGACATTTGTTATTCCTTTTTCTTGAGCAGATCATTTTATGTATATCTTTGTACTTTAGGTAAAAGTCTGCTAATAAATTAAATTTACTGGTAATATTTGCTAAATTAATATTTTGAGAATTTCTTTTCATTTTTATTTTAATTCATCTCATTATTAATAAAATTTTTTTTTGATATTTTTTATATTAAATCCCAGATTTATATTGATATAATCTTATTCTTTTAGCAAGTATAAAAATTTTAATTTAGATTATAAGATGAATATAAAAAAATGATAAAACTAATTTCTAAATTATCATTTCAATGATGGAATTGGAGCTCAGAATTGTTGTTCAGAATTGTATCATCTTTTTTTAGTATTTTGTCACTATCGTTAGTTATTATATTTTTATCTTTTGTAATTATATACGTATCGATTAACAATGATAATATAGATCAAAAAGCACTAATTGATTCAATGTCACCAAGTGCTACTGTTTTTTTATCTGAAGATGGTGGTATAATTCATTCTGAATATAAAGAGCACAGATACTACGTAACTTATAATAAAATTCCAGATAATTTAAAGTATGCATTCATCTCTGCTGAAGATAAAAATTTTTATGAACATATTGGTATAGATTTATCAAGCATTACTAGGGCATTTCTTCAGAATATATACAATTATATATTTACAGATGATAATAATAGATTGATAGGCGCTTCGACAATAACGCAGCAGTTGGTAAAGAATTTATTTTTAGATAACCAAAAGACTTTTATCAGAAAAATAAGAGAAATCATTATTGCGATAAAGCTTGAGAGAAAAATTTCAAAGGAAAAGATACTTGAGATGTATCTTAACGAAATTTATCTTGGTAGGGGGGCTTATGGTATCGTGGCTGCTTCTGAAAAGTATTTTAATAAAAGATTATTAGATTTAACAATCGAAGAATACGCATTTCTTGCGGCATTGCCAAAAGCTCCAAGTAGATATGATCCTGAAGATAATTATGTATCTATTAAAGAGAGACGAGATTGGGTTCTTGATAGGATGTCATCAAATGGTTATCTAACAGACGTTGTCGTAAATATGTTAAAGACTTACCCAATAGAATTTATTCCTACCACTGATTATCAAGTGGTAAAAAAACTTAATAAAAAAACACTAGATAAAATTATAGATGAATTATCTAATTTGGATAAAGTTAAGAATATGATCGGTAATGGTTTAATTGTCCATATGACCATAAATGAAGTGCTTACAAATGAAATTAAAGGTCAGATTGAAAAATTAAATGCAATAAATTCAAATAAATTGATAAACATTGACCTACAAATCACATCATTAGTTTCTGGGAGAAAATTAGTCGAATACTCGCAAGGTGAAGAGCTCAAAGTCAGCTTTGATGAAAAATCATCAATTTTAAAACCTCTGTATTTTCTTACAGCTCTTGAAAATGGACTGGAATTAAACGATAAAATACTATCAATACCTAACGATATAAGCTCGAAAAGAGAGTTGCTAACATTACGAAATTTGTATGAGACAAATGAATATTTAATTCCTGAGAGGTTTTCTTCAATAGATAATCCTTTTATAAAAGATTACCTGGATAAAGTTGGGCTTGAATATATAATTTCTGAAAAATTTGAAAATGAAAGATTACTAAATCTTGATGAATTAACCTCTTTCTACTATCCAATGATAAATAATGGAATTAAAAACCAAATGGGATTAGTTGACTCAATTGATGATAAATTTGGTAAGCAAGTTCATAGTGCCCAAGAAATAAATTATAGAATATTAAATGAAATCCAGTCTATTAAAATGAAAAGCCTGCTATGTGGAAAAGAGAGTATTACTATTTTTGAAGACTCTATGTTTAAATTTAATTTATGTTCTAATGTCTATGAGTTAAACGATAGACTACTCTTTGTTATTTTCTCAAATGATTATCTGTTAACTGCAATAACCTCCATAGATAGTGATATTTCCTCAGACAATCTTAATATTTTGGATATACTAACAGAATTAATGGGTGAGTTGAGTAATCAAGAATTTCAATTAGGATCTATTCCAAATGGACTTTATTTTTTCCAAGCAAATAGTATAACTGGTAATAGGTTTAATATAGGTGATTCTCCATATTGGGAAATTAATTAATTATAGAGGTGTTGAATGGATGCTGATGTAAAAAATATTATGCAAGATATTGATAATAAATTGCAAATGACATGGAGGGGTCTTTGAATTAGATACTGTTGCGGATAAAATTAATACATTAGACATACAGATAGAGGGCAAAGATTTTTGGAATGATCAAGATTCTGCAAGGAAAATTATGCAGGAAAGACAAACTTTTGAAAATTCATTAAATGATTACAATGTTCTCAAAACAGAATTCAAAGAAATAGCTGAGTTAATTGAATTGGCCGCGATAGATAATGATGAAAAATTACTGCAAGATTTAAATAATGATATAATAAATTTGCAAAGAAGAGTTAATTCTAAATACCTTGAGACCTTACTCTCAGGCGAGGTTGATATCAATGATACGTACTTGGAAATCCATTCTGGTGCTGGTGGAACGGAAAGTCAGGATTGGGCAAGTATGTTGTTGAGAATGTATATACGTTGGTCTGAAAAAAGAAAATTTAAATCAGAAATAATTAGTATGCACGATGGAGATGAAGCAGGAATAAAAAGTGCAGTAGTCTTGATAACAGGAGCATTTGCATATGGTTGGCTAAAAAAAGAACTTGGAGTTCACAGGCTCGTTAGAATTTCTCCTTTCGACTCTAATTCGCGGAGACATACGAGTTTTGCATCTGTGGATGTTTACCCAGTAATTGATGATAAGATAGATATTAAAGTGTCTGAGTCGGATGTTAGAATAGATACTTATAGGGCTAGTGGAGCAGGAGGACAGCACGTAAATACTACTGATAGTGCTGTAAGAATTACTCATATATCCACTGGAATTGTTGTGCAATGCCAAAATGAAAGATCACAACATAGGAATAAGGAAACTGCCTGGAACATGCTAAGAGCAAAATTATATGAGAAAGAGCTGGAAGAACGTGAAAAAGCTGCTAATTTGGCAAACTCAGAAAAGACAGAAATTGGATGGGGTCATCAGATTAGATCTTATGTTTTGCATCCATACAGGCAAGTTAAAGATATAAGGACAAAGTTAGAAAGCACAAACCCTGATGCTGTGCTAGATGGTGAGATAGATCAGTTTCTTGAG
>JAYPSX010000155.1:2396-3657 GCA_038133315.1 Hyphomicrobiales bacterium | reverse complement strand
TCAAGCTATTTAGTCTGGGCATATCTGATCAAAAGTATCTGATTGTGTACCTAAATTTAAAGATGTCCAAGGTGTGTAAAATATGTTGTTGTAATTTGAGTCAAATACTTCAATTGCAGCTCTATAAACTGCATCAGTATCAATATTAAAATTTATCCTCACAGCAACAGTATCATAACCAGAGGTAAATCCCAAGGTTTGTGCATCAACATTAAAATTCATTGTGCTTAATCTAACACTATCAGCATAATTTTTAACACCTTCTATGTATGATTCACCATTTTCTCTTAGAGAAAGGCCTTCAATATAAACCCAACAGTCTCCATTCCACTTGTATACATTAAGTGTAGGGTTAAAAGTTTCTGTATAGCTGATCCAAAAGGGTATAGTTATAGCTGAATTATCATTATTAAATTGAAACATATATGCCCCCCTGGAATTATCATTTTCATCTTTAAAATTTCCCCAGAAGAAATGGCCTTTATTATAAATGTAATATGGGATATCATCAAATATGTCAAACACATCTGAAACTTCCCTTGATATTTGAATATAATTTAATTTTATTGAATTAATCTGCTCTGAAAGTGCTTCTATATTAATTATTGAACTCTCATAATTTGATAAAGCTTGATTTAACTGAGACTCTAAATAAGGTATTTGACTAACCTGAGACCTTAAAAAATTAATTTCAGTTTGTAAGTTTAAGTTCTGAGATTGAAGATTTGATATCTGATCTAAAAGACCTGAATTATCTTCTTTACTACAACTAAACAGAATTAAAAATGATAATAATAGAATCTTTCTCACATAACGAATTTAAAAAAAAATTAATCAGGATTACAATTCGTAAAGTTTGGTTTAGGAAGTGTCCAACTAGAAGCGTTAATATCGAATTGTGAACAATTAGTGACATTTGAAACATTCCAAGCACTTAGGTTTTGATTGAAATTTAGGGCACCATAAAATAAGTATAACATATCCGTTGCATTTGATACATCCCAAGAAGATATATCTCCATTGAAACTAGATGCACCATAGAACATACTACGCATATTCAATACATTAGAAACATCCCAACTTGATATATCTCCATTGAAATTAGTTGCTTCGGAGAACATACCAAACATATCAGTTACTTTAGAAACATCCCAAGATCCTATTGGTTGATTAAAACTACTTGCATTTGCAAACATATATATCATATTAGTGACTGATGAGACATCCCAACTTGATATATCTCCATTGAAATTAGTTGCTT
>JAYPSX010000155.1:0-2386 GCA_038133315.1 Hyphomicrobiales bacterium | reverse complement strand
CCAAGATCCTATATCCTGATTAAATGGTGTAACACTAAACATACCCTCCATATTTGTAACATTTGAAGTATTCCACGATGATATATCTTTATTAAATGAAGAATTAACAAACATATGAAACATATTAGTTACTTTAGAAACATCCCAAGATCCTATATCCTGATTAAAGTCATAATTGTTTTTAAAAAGTTCTTTCATATTGTAGACTTTTGAAGTAACAACTTTAGTAACATCTTGGTTATTAGAAATCATCTCTCGAAGCTTGTCTTCATCTACAACCTCATAAACAATCCCATTAATTAATCCAAGCTCACCAACATCAGCAAGAGGATTTGATTTTACAGTGACTCCATTAGAATCTAAATAAATATATGGATTTACACTTACGTCTGACTGATTTACTTGTGAGCTAACACTGTCACTTGATTCTGAACTATCTGTTTCTTGATTTCCAGAGTTTTCAGTTGAATTTGAATTATCTGTAGATGACCCCCCACTATTATCCAATGTTTCTTGATTTTCAGTGTCTACAGATGTGTCTTGATTATTTGTTGAACCATTGATTCCACTATCAGAACAAAAACTATATACAAGTTGTGATTTTGTCTTTTTTTCCAAAGAACCACCAACATTAGTTACTTGCCTTAACAAGTTACTATTGGTATCATAAACTGAAAGCATAACCTCAAGACCACCGCTTAAATCAATAGTATATGACTCAACTAGCACTACTTTTTCGTAGCCGGGTAGACCGACAGTTTCACCATCTACGTTAATTGCTGAAATTCCAAGATCATCATATGATATATCAGTGAAATAAAACTCAACTCCTTCTCCATATGATGCATTAGTATTTTTTACATAACAATTACCATTTAAATAATATGAGTTCCAGATTATATCATTATTTTCTGAAAGACCTATTTCCCAAGAAAAAGTACCAACATATACATTGTTAATTGTGTATTCAAATTCATAATAACCAGCTGCTCTTTCAATCCAAAGCTTAATAGATAAATTTAAAAGAGCTAATTGATTATTAATTTTATTTACTTCATCCAACAAATAAATAACAGTATTTTGAGCATCTTCTAGGTTTATAGTCTTTTGACTCAATAAAGAATTTGACAGCTCTAAAGCATCTCTAACTTCATTCAAATCATTTAAAGCATCTAAAAGTTGAGATTCTAACTCAGAGTTTTCTGCAACTTGAGATTCAAGTAACAATATTTCTGAATTCATATTTGAAATCTCCAAATTCAGATCGTTGATATTACTTTGAAGACTAGGTATGATACTATTTTCATCTTCTAAGTTGTTTATTTCACTCTGAAGCTGACTAATTTGAGATGTTAGACTAGAAATTGTATTTTCAAGTTCAGGTATAGTATTTACTTGACTAGTTAAAGAATTTATAGTGTTTTGAAGCTGAGATACTTGATTTGAATACTGTGATAATTGAGAATTTAACTGATTAATTTGTAGCTGATATCCATCAATTAAAGAAGAGTTGTCCTCTTTTGAACAAGCTAATAACAAAAGAAATATGATAAAGTTTTTTGATTTTTTTAGTAGACTTAATATCATATAAATTAAAAACCTGGGTTCTGCGTTAAAATACCATCTGAATAATTAATAGCATCTAATGGAATAGGAAATCTAATGTGTTTATCTAAAACCTGGTTAGATCTTGCTCCTACTGCTGGAATAGTTCTACTTTCATTATCTATATAAATATTTAATGTTTCAACCATTATACCCCATCTTCTAAGATCAAAAAGTCTGTGACCTTCCATTGCAAGTTCTACTCTTCTTTCGTGTCTGACTGCATTTCTAGCGATTGATTGATCAGTCCAAGGTGAATTATATGTGTCAATGACGTAATTAGGAGATGAATCTGCTCTTGGGCTATTCTTAGCTCTTGTTCTTACCTGATTAACATATCCTCTACCTTTTTCAAGTTGCCCAAGCTCAATAGCTGATTCAGCAGCCATTAGAAGAATATCAGCATATCTAATTATGTGATGATTAATACCTGATCTTTGTTCTCCCCATCCTCCAGTACCTCTATTAGCATCATCACCAGCATAATACATATTTTTTTTAGATGCATAAGGTCCAGAAATATCTGTAAAAGATGCTCTAATATTCTCAGCACCTGTAAATATACCAAAACCATTAAATTCAATGCCTCTTCTCCCTATGGTATAATCTATTCTTGGATCAAGGGGACCTGTGTGAGGAGTAAATGGTTCATCTGTTTCTATACCAAAATCATTTGAAATATCAGAACTAGCCCAGTTAGATAATGGAAGCCCATTAGAGTCAGTCTGGAAAGCGTTAGCTAAATCTTGAGTTGGTTGGTAAAAACCACAACACATACCAC
>JAYPSX010000154.1:0-3673 GCA_038133315.1 Hyphomicrobiales bacterium | reverse complement strand
AACCGGAATTGATGTTTCAACTTGTATCTGATGTTGAAAATTATCCTAATTTTGTACCAGCATGCAAATCATTAAAAATCCAATCAAAAGTTGAACAGGGAGAGGTAACAAATATTTTAGCTATAATGGAAGTCGGTTATGGATTAATTTATGAGAAATTTACATCTGATATTACAATAAATAAAAAAGATCTGACTATTAAAGTTATAAATAGGGATGGTCCATTCAAAAGATTAAATAATCATTGGAAGTTTTTGCCAAGCAACAATGGTTCTAGTATAAATTTTGAAATAGAGTTTGAAGCTAAGGAGACCTTATCAGGTGGTATTATAAATATTATGTTTGAAAAAGTATTTTCAAAATATATGGATGCTTTTGAGAGGCGTGCTGATTACTTATATAGTTGATTTATTCTATCGGTGCAGAGAGAAATTGCTTCAAATAAGGTCTGATTTCTAACATTTTCTCTCCCAATATTACCAAATTTAAATTCAACACACACTGTATCTATTTTATTTGAAATAGATATATATACTAACCCAACTTCTTTTTTCGTATCGTCACTATTTGGTCCAGCAATACCTGATACAGATATGGAGATATCAATATTTGGGTGAAGTTTTATCAAATTAGCAGACATATCTGAGCATACTTCTTTACTAACCGCACCAAATTTTATAATTCGTTTTGGATCTATTTTTAATAAATCTATTTTAGATTGATTAGAGTAGGTAACATATGATAATTCAAATATTTCAGAAGAACCTGAGATACTTGTTATTTGTGAAGATATCATTCCTCCTGTACAGGATTCTGCTGTTGCTAATTTGATCTTATTTTTTTTACAAAGACTGATAAGTTCAGTAGTTTTTAAATTTAATTTATCCATATTATTATTCAGAAGAAAAAATATTTACTATTGTTTGTACAGCAATTCCTTCTTTCCTTCCAGTAAAACCCAGTTCTTCTGTGGTTGTGCCTTTTACACTAATTTGTGAACTAGTTATGTCCAATAGTTTGGCTAAATTATCTTTAATTTCGATTCTGTAAGGATTAATTTTTGGTTCTTCACATATGACAACGATATCTAAATTGATAATTTTTGCATTTGCTTTCTTTAATTTTTCCAATGCATCGTCAAGAAATACCTTAGAGTCTGTATTTTTCCATTTTTTGTCATTTGGATTAAAATAATAACCAATATCTTCAAGCCCAAGAGAGCCATATATAGCATCAGTTATTGAATGTAAACCAACATCAGCATCCGAATGTCCTTTGAGAGATTTATTAAAAGGAATATTAATTCCAAATATTCTTATGGATTCCCCTTCATCGAACTTATGGACATCAAATCCTATTCCAACTCTATTTTTTACCATGTCATAACTAAGTATTTTATTGAGTAAGTTGTAATCATCTTCTGTAGTTATTTTGAAGTTATCAGATGAATTTGTATATGTATTTATTTTCTTTTTAAATAATTCCATGATCTGCGCATCATCGGTAACGTTTTCCTTTATTTCAGTTAGTTGTAATTTTTTATGAGCCTCTATCAATATTTGAAATTTGAATATTTGAGGAGTTTGGGTTGCAAACAAATTTGATCTATCTACAGTATTTATTTTATTATGATCAATTTTTTTGATCGTATCGTTTATTCTACTTACAGGAACTGCACAATCAAAACCATTTATAGCTTTTACAAGTTCTTTGATTAATTTGGTATTAAAATTAGGCCTCGCTGCATCATGTACAAAAACAAGGTCAGGTTTACTTTTTTCTATATGTCTAAGGCTATTAAAAACACTTTCAATTCTGGTCTTGCCACCTGTAATTATTTCAATTTTATTATTATTAATATATCTTTCTTTGATTGCTTTTAAATAGATATCATGATCAGAATTGGATGCGATAATTATATGGTCAATAAGGTCACTGGTTAAAAATTTATCTATTGAGTGTTCTAAGATGATTTTGTTGTTTAAACGCAAGAATTGTTTGGGAATAATAGTATTGGTAAATCTCTCGCTAGTTCCTGCCGCACATATAATAACAAATATTTTCATTAATGATCTATTGATATTTAAATTAAAATAATTTAATAATAAAATGATTAGTTTTTAATCACAAAAATAATATGCCACTTTTTTAATCATATTGCACTAATATTTTATTTTAATGGAAAGTCAGTCAAATAAAATTATTTCAGAACTAGATGTAGATAGTTTATTAAGAACTATAAAATATCCACTTATTATAATTGACAATGATGATTCCATTATTGCATCTAATGATGATGCCGAGATGTTTTTTGGTTTAAGTAGAAACATACTAAATAAATATAAGTTTACAACTCTCTACCCAAAAACATCACCCTTGTATTATCTTATAGAACAATCAAGAGATAAAAAAACTACAATTAGAGAATATTCACTAATAATAAACAGTATGATTGACAAAAAAGAACGTGAAGTTGATATTCAAGTGTCACCATTTGAGGATACTGATTTACTACTATTAATCTTTATAGAGCGTGGCATTGCTAAAAAGTTTAATAGGCAATATATGCAGGCTGGTTCAACCAAATCTCTTGTCGAAATGTCCTCAATATTAGCGCATGAAATTAAAAATCCTTTATCTGGAATCAAAGGGGCTGCTCAATTATTATTGGATGGGGCAAATGATGAAAATCAATCTTTGATAAATATTATCTGCGATGAAACCGATAGAATCAATAACTTAATCAATAGTATGGAAGTCTTCTCAGATAATACTCAAATAAAGAAGGAAAAGTTGAATATGCATACTATTTTTAACCACGTAAAATTAATTGCTGAAAATGGATTTGCAAAAAATATAAATTTTATTGAACGCTTTGATCCATCACTACCTGATATTTATGGTAATAAAGATTTACTAATCCAAGTTTTGCTAAATCTTATCAAAAATAGCTGTGATGCTATAAAAGATAATCAAAATAAAGGTGAGATAATATTAAGTTCCTCTTTTCTATCGAGTGTTAGAATCAGTCTACCAACATCTAACAAGAGATTAGAGCTACCACTTTGTTTTTCAATTGAAGATAATGGGGGTGGCATTGATAAAGATTTGATAGATAATATCTTTGATCCATTTATAACTAGTAAAAAAGACGGTAAGGGACTTGGTCTGCCAATTGTTGCAAAGATAATACAAGACCATGATGGAGTTATTGAATGTGAGCAAACTAATAAAGGTATAAAAATGTCAATTTTATTTCCAATGTCAAACTAAAGTAGAAAAAATATGAAAAATGTTAAAATAATCGTTGCCGATGATGATAAAGCCATAAGACTTGTTCTTGAGACTGCACTAAAACGTTCTGGTTTCGCAGTTACTACAGCAGAAAATGCAGCTAGTCTCTGGAGTCTTGTTCAAGAAAATTTTGCGGATTTAATTATTACAGATGTCGTTATGCCAGATGAAAATGCATTTGATTTGATGCCAAAAATCAGGAAAATTAATCCAGATATTCCTATTATAGTTATGAGTGCTCAGAATACACTTATGACAGCAATAAAAGCGAACGAATTGGGTGCATTTGAATATATTCCCAAACCTTTTGATATTAAAGAATTGATAACAATAGTTAATAGATCAATTAAAGAAAAAAAAGAATTAATAAGTAATGAAA
>JAYPSX010000153.1:0-3733 GCA_038133315.1 Hyphomicrobiales bacterium | reverse complement strand
ATAGACAATATTGAGAGATTTTCAGCTGATATTGCACATGAATTAAGAAATCCATTAACATCATTGAGAAGTGCAATTGAAGCATTCTCTGTTACTAAAAGAAAAAATGATCGTTCAAAATTAATCAATATAATTCAAGAAGATATAGATAGGATAGATAGGTTAATTGCAGATATTTCTGAAATATCTAAACTTGATACAGCACTTACAATTGAACAAAGAGACATAGTAGATATTTATGAATGTTTAACCACATTAATTCAGCAAGAAAATTACAGGCATAAATCAAATCAAATTAAATTAAATTTTACACAAGTTGGTGTAAAATTTTATTCAAGAATAAATAAGAATAAATTTAATCAAGTTTTTATAAACTTATTCGATAACGCAAGATCGATCTTAAAAGATAACAGCGAAATTATAGTAAATATTAGCAATAATAATGAATATATTATAATTGATGTTGAAGACCAAGGCGGTGGAATTCACGGAACAAATATTGATAGAGTCTTTGACAGATTCTATAGCGATAGATCGGATAAATCGCAAAATAAACATACTGGACTCGGGCTATCAATCGCCAAACAAATCATTGAATCCCATGAAGGAGTAATTTCAGTTGAAAACTATGTAAAAAACGAAATTAGAGGCGCACGATTTAGAATTCAAATCCCGAGGTTTGAATAAAAATATATTTATACTTTTGTATACTGATAATTTAGTGTATCAAATTAGAATAAACAAAGAATATTAATAAACTCAACAATTGGTCAACGATATAAAAATGTTTGATGATTTTCTAGTGAAAGATATTAAGCTTGCTGATTTCGGAAATAAAGAAATGGAGTTAGCAAGGGTAGAGATGCCAGGATTGATGGCATTAAGAAAAGAATATAAAGATCAAAAACCGCTTAAGGGAGCAAGAATAGTTGGTTGTCTGCATATGACAATTCAAACAGCAGTTTTAATCGAGACGCTTGTTGAACTAGGGGCGCAAGTTAGATGGGCTTCATGTAATATATTCTCCACACAAGACCATGCCGCTGCAGCAATAGCAAAAAAAAACATCCCTATTTTTGCTTTTAAAAATGAAACCTTAGAAGATTATTGGGGGTTTGTTGATAGAATCTTTCAGTGGCCTGATAATAATCCAAATATGATATTAGACGATGGTGGTGATGCAACAATATATATAATATTGGGCGCAAAATATGAGTTTGACAAATCTGTTCTTAATAATCCTCAAAATGAAGAAGAAGAAGTTCTATTTAAGCAAATTATAAAGAGAGCAAAATTAAGCCCTAATTGGTTCACAGATATACAAAATAAAATCATAGGTGTTACAGAGGAAACTACTACTGGAGTTAACAGACTTGTAATGATGGAAAATGATGCCACTCTTCCATTTCCAGCTATAAATGTAAATAATTCAGTAACAAAATCAAAATTCGATAATTTATATGGATGCAGAGAAAGTCTCATAGATGGAATAAGACGTGCGACTGACCTGATGATAGCAGGGAAAATAGCTGTTGTTGCTGGTTATGGTGATGTAGGTAAAGGATGCGCTTCGTCCCTGAAAGCCTCAGGAGCGCGAGTTATAATTACAGAAATTGATCCAATTTGCGCACTTCAAGCTGCTTTAGAGGGCTATGAAGTAAGAACTATGGATGAAATTTCATCTGAAGCTGATATTTTTGTTACTGCTACTGGTAATAAAGATATCATCACTCTGGAACATATGAGAAAAATGAAAAATATGGCAATTGTATGTAATATTGGTCATTTTGATGCAGAAATACAGGTTTCAAAACTTAAAAATCTAAAATGGGAAAACATTAAACCTCAAGTTGATGAAATAGAATTCCCTGATGGAAAAAAAATTATCTTATTAGCCGAAGGAAGGCTTGTAAATCTTGGTTGTGCTACCGGGCATCCTAGTTTTATCATGAGTGCTTCATTCACAAACCAAGTACTAGCACAAATAGAATTATTTAATAATAATGATAAATATGGCAATAAAGTATATATGCTTCCAAAAAAACTTGATGAAAAAGTCGCGAAACTTCATCTAGAGAAACTTAACGTGCATCTTACAGTTCTAAATGAAGACCAGAGCAGTTATATTGGTGTGTCTAGATCAGGTCCATTCAAACCAGATCATTATAGATATTAATACAATCCACTGCTGTTAAAATAATTTTATTTCAAACTGATTAAATATTATTTTTATTCAAAAATTTTGATAGACTTCTATTTATGGAAGCTCTTCTAAAATATTTTAGTACACCAATCAATATATATTTCTTGATTTTAATATCATTCTTAACGGCATCAATAATCTTAATAAGTCGTGATATAGGTCCTCTTAAAAATTATGTCATTAAACTCAAACATCTAAATATGACCTCACTATTATTCAAATACACCAAAAGTGAAAAAAAAGAGCCATCAAGAGTCTTAAATGATGATGAGATTTACTCTTTCTCTGAAATTATTTGGGTTAAATTAGGCAACAAGCTAGTTGATGTAAATTTGAATTATGTGAAGATTTTTAGGGATCATACTTATGAAGAAATAATTGCTGCTAACACAACTTTTATCTCCCCAGAAGAGGAAGCAATACTGAATGAAAACCCAAATCAATTAAAAAAAATCATAAAAGGCAAACAAGTCCACTTTGAAATAATTAAAAGAAAAAAAGAAAATTACGTCATATTTAGTGCAAAAAACATCACCTCTACAAATGATAAAGAGCAATTATTTATCATGCAGAATGAGACAAATCTGCAACTTATGAACCAACTTACCAACCCAATTGTGATATACGATCAAAATAAATCGCCTATATTTTTCAATTCATCTTTCCAAAGTTTTTTCTCATTAGATGACGATACCTTGAGTAAAAAACCAAATGAGTCAGAAATTTTAGAAATATTGAGGCAAAAAAACCTTCTACCATATCAGGCAAACTTCAAAGAATGGAAAAAACAACAACTAAATATCTATCATACATTGGAAAATAGAGAACAATGGTGGTATCTGCAAGATGGTAGAACACTTAGAGTGATATCCCAGGCAAATCCGATGGGAGGGGTTACCCATATCTATGAAAATTATACTGATCAATTAGCATTAGAGAATGAAAGTGCCCTTTTAGCATCTATTCAAGAACAAACAATAAATAGTCTTTCAGAGGGGATTATATTGTTTGGAGTGAATGGAAAAGTTAAATTACACAATAATCAATTCAATAAGATGTTTGATATAAATGAAAATATCCAGAATATGCATATTGAAAAATTGATCGAAGTAATTGAGGATCAAGATACCTCATCAATATTCAAAGAAATCATAGTTAATGTAGTCTCTTCTGGGGTTAATAGAAAAGATCACAGTAATACTTTGGTATTTAGAAAAAATATCTTACATTATCAATCTTCTATTTTACCGGATAGATCTATCCTCTACACATTTACCGATATCACAGCTAGTCAAAATATAGAAAATGCGTTAATTGAGAAAAATATAGCCCTTACCGAGGCTGATAAAATCAAGACCAATTTTTTGAATAATATATCTTATGAACTTAGGGCCCCACTCCAAAATATAATCGGATTTTCAGACATCCTTGAAGCAAGATTATCCAATTTTAATAAAGATCAAAATATCATTGATTATTTAAATGATATAAAAAAATCTGGTAGAGAATTACATCATCAAATTAACCAAA
>JAYPSX010000152.1:0-3745 GCA_038133315.1 Hyphomicrobiales bacterium | reverse complement strand
TATAGCTTCATCATTTTTTACTGTAAGTTGCACTATTTGCTTGATGTTCAGAAACTGTTACGTATTCTACTGTAAGTTCTTCTGATAGGGCTTTTATATGGTTTTCAATAAATTCGAATGTCATTTGGGCAAAAGCTTCGCAACTTATTTTGGAAACAACATTTATATTTGCCATAGACTTATCAAGCTTCATTATTAATTCAAGTTCAGGATCATCCTCTGCAACAATTACTTTGTGATCAAAGTTATCTTTTAACCACGTCTTTAAAAATTCAAAGTCACCAAAATCATAGACCCAGTTATGTTCATTTAATTTTTCTGAGCATAAAGTAATTTCAAATGCCAAACTATAGCCATGCAAATACTTGCAATCTGATTGTGCTTTCCACTGTCGAAATGCACATGAGTATCCACGATCGTGACCGAATTTTTTAGTTACTTTGTATTTGTTCATTTAGTTTTTCATATAACTCTTTTAGGGGTAGCCCATTAATTGCCTCAAGGCTGCCTATTACACTATTAAAGAGTGTAAAACCATTTTCTTCAAATTTATAAGCACCACACGAAAAAAAAGGTTCATCAAGTTTTACATAAGATATTATTTCATCATTAGTTAGTGCTCTCATGTTCATTTCACATATTATTTGTTCAGATAATATAACTTCGTTATTTTTGCTAAAAACATAATGACCAATAAGTTTATGTGTTTTTCCTTTTAATTCATTTAGTTGTTCAATAGAATTTTCAGCGTTGATGGGTTTTGAAAAAACTTTATTCCCAAGCAAGCATATTTGATCACAACCAAGAATAAATTCATCCGGATAATCAGTGATGCTTAATGATTTAGCTTTAGCTAATTCATAACACATGTCTTCAGGAGGTAAATGATTAAATTTATTTTTTAAATCTTCTTCATTTATTTTTGGTGAGACAAACCTAACATCTGAAGAAAATCGAGAAGCAATTTTTCTTCTTATTTCAGAATTGGTAGCTAAGACAATTTTCTTTGATTGCAATTCTAAATTTTTGGAAGGCGAATTAGGTTAAGAAATTCATTTCTTGTGCGAACATTATCGTTAAATGCACCCTTCATACAACTGGTAACTGTTGATGATTCTGTCTTATGAACACCTCTTGTTGACATGCATTGATGGTAGGCATCAATTACAACAGCTACTCCTTTTGGTTTTAGGACTTTTTGAATGGCATTGGCAATTTGCGCTGTCATGGTTTCTTGTGTTTGTAAACGCTTGCCATAAACATCAACAATTCTTGCAAGCTTACTAATGCCCACAACTCTATTTGAAGGAATGTAGGCAACGTGTGCTATACCAATGATTGGTAACATATGGTGTTCGCAGTGTGACTCAACCCTAATATCTCTTACAAGGACCATTTCGTCATAGCCCTCAACTTCCTCAAAGGTTTTCTCTAAAATTTCTTCTGGATCATTTTCATAGCCTGCGAAGAACTCTTTATAAGCTTCTGCTACTCGTTTAGGGGTTTCAATTAATCCCTCTCTTGATGGGTCGTCTCCAGCCCAGGCCAACATTGTTCTAACTGCTGCATGGACTTCGCTTTCAGTTGGTTTCTTCATAATGAGGCAATTATAACTACTTATAGTGGCAATTAAAAACTTATTGAGATGGATTCAAGGGTATTATTATCTTGATCAAATAATTCAACAAGCACACTATTTTTCTTAAATGTTAGTAGACCGTAGTTATTTTGAGAGTATGTATTACCAATTAATAGTGCATCTGTTTCAGATTGATAAGATGAACCACGATTTAGAGAAGAAGAGGTTACTTCAATTAGATTATTTAGTTTATAAATTCCACCTCTATGTCTATCGCCAGAGATGATTAGTGATCGTTCTGGTAAGTTGTTAAGCAAGTTAATCAGCTTAGATCGATCTTTTGGTATATTGTTCCATTTTTCAAATCTATGTTCAGTAGCTAATACCTGAATAGAGGTCGCTATTACCAAAAAGTCAAAATCTTGATCTAGAGTTTGCTCCAGCCATCTCCATTGTTCTTGACCCAATATTGTTGCATCAGCAGATGTGTTTTGTAGATAAACGCCTTTAGATTTCTTAATGTCTGATCTAAAGTAGCGTGTATCAAGGCCGATAAATAAAATTCTATTTTCATTAATTACTTTTATTTCAGAGAAATAGATTCCATCTCTTTGATGTCTTTGATCCTCTATGGGGATGTCCCAAAAATCAAGATATAGGCTTTGTGCCTTCTGTTTAAATTCATATGTTCCTCCAGCATCATTTTTCCCATAATCATGATCATCCCATATAGAGAAGATTTCTGAATTACCTAGCCATTTTGGAAGTGCTTGTCTTTGAAGCTCATAAGAAGATTTTAATTTCCATGGAATCCCAGATGGAGTATCGCCATAAACATTATCTCCAAGAAAATAAAATGAATTAATCTTTTGTTCTTCAATAGCATTCCATATAGGGGCTGGATAATTTTGATGTAAGCATGACCCAAATGCCATTCTGTATGGCTCAGAGGAAAATAGAATATTAGTTAAAGTAACTAATAAGAGGATTATAGTAACTTGCTTCATACTATCGCTTAATACTACAACTAATTAGATTTGCTTGAAACAAAAATATAGAGAGAGTATATTTATCCTTCTAATTAGCGAGTGTAGCACAGTTGGTAGTGCGCAACCTTGCCAAGGTTGAGGTCACGGGTTCGAACCCCGTCACTCGCTCCATTTAAGGGCATATGACAAACAAAAAAGAAATGATTTTCTCTTATCAAGATCCAAATTTCATAGATTCTAAAGAAGGAAGATTGTTCAGAGTTCTTTCAGAATATGAATATCCAAATATTAAATTTAAAAAAGAAGGTATTGAAAATATGATAGTTTTCTTTGGCTCTGCTAGAGCTCCTTCACCTGCTGAAGCTAGCGCAATTTCAAAGAAAAATCCAAATGATCCGTTATTACGTCTTGCACCTTACTTTAGAGCAACAGAGGAATTAGCTAAAAAAATAGCAATATGGATTAAAGACACATACAAAGACGATAGATATGCTATTTGCTCTGGTGGTGGTCCAGGGATTATGTTGGCGGCAAATAAAGGCGCTTATGAAGGTGGCGCTAAAAGTGTTGGTTTAACTATAAATCTACCCTTTGAGAATATTGACAATCCATATATTACTGAGGGATTAAATTTTAATTTTAAATACTTCTTTTTAAGAAAATTTATGTTTGCATATCGAAGTGAAGCGCTCATAGTTATGCCAGGCGGTTTTGGCACCTTGGATGAATTATTTGAAATTCTTACTTTGATGCAAACACGTAAGATAAAGAGAAACTTTCCAATTGTGATGTTTGGAAAAGAATATTGGACCAATTTATTAAATGTTGATGTCTTAAAAGACTACGGCACCATAAACTCTAAAGATTTAGAAAGTATTTTTATGACAGATTCGGTAGATGATGCTTTCAATTATATAACTGCCAATCTAATTAATGTCTCCACTTAATTCTATCTTTTCTATCTGTTTGTTTTCTACTAGCTCGCACATTAAATAACATATAAGTCGCTACAATAAGTAGTAAAAGTATGATTATTAGCAATGTGTCCATTAACGGCTTCTGAGCTTTGCTAATAATCTAAGTATTTCGAGATATAGCCATATCAATGTTACCATCAATGAAAAAGCGCCATACCATTCAAGATATTTAGGGGCTTTTTGTTCTGCTCCTTGCTCAA
>JAYPSX010000151.1:0-3749 GCA_038133315.1 Hyphomicrobiales bacterium | reverse complement strand
TTGAGCAAGGAGCAGAACAAAAAGCCCCTAAATATCTTGAATGGTATGGCGCTTTCTCATTAATGGTAACTTTAATATGGTTATATCTCGAAATACTTAGGTTATTAGCTAAACTCAGAAGCCGTTAATGGAAACATTTCTAATTATCATTCTGTTGTTACTTATAGTAGCGACCTATATGTTATTTAATGTAAGAGCTAGCAAAAAACAGACAGACAGAACAAATAGAATTAAGTGGAAGCACTAATTAGATTGGTTGTTACATAATCGAAAGCATCATCAACCGAATCTGTCATAAAAATACTTTCTAAATCTTTCGGGTTTATGGTGCCATAGTCTTTTAAGACATCAACATTTAATAAATTGATCCAGTATTCTTTTCCAAACATAACAATTGGAAAATTTCTTTTGATTTTATGTGTTTGAATAAGTGTAAGGATTTCAAATAATTCATCTAGTGTGCCAAAGCCACCTGGCATGACTATTAAAGCTTCACTTCTATAAGCGAACATAAATTTTCTTAAAAAGAAGTATTTAAAATTAAAATTTAATCCATCGGTAATATAGGGATTTTCAATATTCTCGAAGGGTAAATCTATAGTTAAGCCAATACTTTTAGCACCGCCTTCATAAGCACCTTTATTTGCTGCCAACATAATTCCTGGTCCACCACCTGAACAAATAGCATATCTATCGTCTTTGTATGTTTGTTTGATCCACATTGCTATTTTTTTAGCTAATTCCTCTGTAGCTGTAAAATACGGCGCAAGACGTAATAGAGGACTATTTGGATTTTCCTTAGAAAGTGCGGCAGCTTCCTCAGGTGAAGGAGCTCTTGCAGAACCAAAGAAAACAATCAGATTTTCTATACCTTCTTTTTTAAATTTTATATTTGGATATTCATATTCAGAAAGAACTCTAAATAACCTTCCTTCTTTAGATTCTATAAAATTTGTGTCTTGATAAGAGAAAGTCATTTTCTTTTTCTTTGTCATATGTCCACCCTTAAATGGAGCGAGTGACGGGGTTCGAACCCGTGACCTCAACCTTGGCAAGGTTGCGCACTACCAACTGTGCTACACTCGCTAATTAGAAGGATAAATATACTCTCTCTATATTTTTGTTTCAAGCAAATCTAATTAGTTGTAGTATTAAGCGATACTATGAAGCAAGTTGCTAAAATCTTCTTATTAGTTACTTTAAGTAATATTTTATTTTCCTCTGAGCCATACAAAATGGCATTTGGCTCTTGCTTACATCAAAATTATCCAGCCCCAATATGGACTGCTGTTGAAGAGCAAAAAATCAATTCATTTTATTTTCTTGGCGATAATATTTATGGCGACACTCCATCCGGGATTCCATGGAAATTAAAATCTTCTTATGAGTTACAAAAATTAGCACTTCCAAAATGGCTTGCTAATACAGAGATCTTATCCATATGGGATGATCATGATTATGGAAAAAATGATGCTGGAGGCACATATGTATATAAACAGAAGGCAGAAAGCCTATATCTTGATTTTTGGAACATCCCCATTGAGGACGAAAGACATAAAAGAGATGGAATTTATTTCTCTGAAACAAAATTAATTAATGGCAATAAAATTTTATTTATTGGTCTTGATACACGATATTTTAGATCAGATATTATGAAATCAAGGGGTATATATCAGCAAAATACAAATGCTGATGCAACAATACTAGGCCAAGAACAATGGAGATGGCTGGAGCAAACTCTAGAACAAGATTTTGACTTCCTAGTTCTGGCGACATCTATTCAGGTATTAGCTACTGAACATAGATTTGAAAAATGGAACAACATACCAAAAGATCGGACCAGATTAATCAACCTACTTAACAAATTACCAAAACAAAAATTAATAATCTCCGGCGATAGACATAGGGGTGGAGTCTATAAACTAGATAATCTAATTGAAGTAACCTCTTCTTCTCTAAACCGAGGTTCATCTTATCAATCTGAAACAGATGCATTGTTAATTGGTGAAACATACTCTCAAAATAATTATGGTCTATTAACATTTAACCAAAATAGTGTTCTTGTTGAATTAATCGATCAAGATAATAATATCCTTGAATCCATCTCAATAAGTTTCTAATTGCTCCTATAAGTAGTTATAATTGCCTCATTATGAAGAAACCAACTGAAACTGAAGTTCATGCAGCAGTTAGAACCATGTTAGCTTGGGCTGGAGATGACCCATCAAGAGAAGGATTAATTGAAACACCTAAACGTGTAGCAGAAGCTTATAAAGAGTTTTTTGCTGGCTATGACAGCGATCCAGAAGAAATTTTAGAGAAAACCTTTGAAGAAGTTGAAGGATATGACGAAATGGTCCTTGTTAGAGACATTAGAGTAGAATCACACTGTGAACACCATATGTTACCAATTATTGGTATAGCTCATGTTGCCTACATTCCTACAAATAGAGTTGTGGGCATTAGTAAGCTTGCAAGAATAGTGGACGTTTACGGCAAACGTTTGCAAACACAAGAAACTATGACTGCTCAAATTGCCAATGCCATTCAAAAAGTCCTAAAACCAAAAGGAGTAGCTGTTGTAATTGATGCATACCATCAATGTATGTCAACAAGAGGTGTACATAAGACAGAATCATCAACGGTTACTAGTTGTATGAAAGGTGTTTTTAACGATAATGTTCGTACAAGAAATGAATTTCTTAATTTGATTCGCCTTCCAAAAATTTAGAATTGCAATCACAAAAAATTGTCTTAGCTACCAATTCTGAAATAAGAAGAACAATTGCTTCTCGATTTTCTTTAGATATTCAGTGTGTCTCACCAGACATAAATGAAGATGAATTAAAAACTAAATTCAATCACTTATCTCCTCAAGATATGTGCTATGAATTAGCTAAAGCAAAATCATTAAGCATTACCCATTATCCTGATGAAATTATCTTGGGTTGCGATCAAATATGCTTGCTTGAAAATAAAGTTTTTTCAAAACCTATTACTATAGAAAAAGCTATTGAACAGCTAAATGATCTAAATGGAAAAACTCATAAACTTATTGGTCACTATGTTTTTAGTAAAAATAACGAAGTTCTATTATCTGAACAAGTAATATGTGAAATGAACATGAGAGCACTAACTAATGATGAGATAATAGCTTATGTAAATCTTGATGAACCATTTTTTTCATGTGGTGCTTATAAATTTGAAGAAAATGGTTATACACTTTTTAATAGTGTGATAGGTAGCCTGGAGGCAATTAATGGGTTGCCTCTAAAAGAGCTATACGAGAAATTAAATGAACAAATACAAAGTAACTAAAAAATTCGGTCATGATCGTGGTTACTCATGTGCATTCCGACAGTGGAAAGCACAATCAGATTGTAAGTTTTTGCATGGTTATAGTTTGTCATTTGAAATTGCCTTATGCTCTGATCAATTAAATGAACATAACTGGGTTTATGATTTTGGTGACTTTGATTTTTTAAAAAAGTGGTTAAAAAATAACTTTGATCACAAACTAATTGTTGCGGAAGATGATCCTGAACTCGAGATGATAATGAAGCTTGATAAATCCATGGCCAATGTAAATATTGTCCCCAAAATAAGTTGTGAAGCTTTTGCTCAAATGACATATGAATTTATTGATAACCACATTAAATCCTTATCAAGTGGACTTAAGGTTGATTATGTAACTGTTTCTGAACATCAAGCAAATAGTGCAACTTACAGTAAAAAATGATGAAGCTATA
>JAYPSX010000150.1:0-3750 GCA_038133315.1 Hyphomicrobiales bacterium | reverse complement strand
AATATACTGTATGGGGGACTGTGATAGAAGGCATGGAAAATGTTGACAAGATTGCTAGAGGTGAGCCACCTGCAAATCCTGATAAAATTATTAAGATGACTGTTATTGAATAACAAAAGCTAATTAAGTGAATATAGATTTATTTGACTTTGAACTCGATAAGAGTAAAATTGCTCTTACTCCTGTTCATCCCCGAGATCAGTCAAAATTATTATACCTTGATAATAAAAAACAATTTCATAATAAGATATTTAGTGAACTTCCAACATTGTTGGATGCTGGTGATACGTTAGTAATTAACGAAACAAAAGTTATACCAACATTTTTTGAAGTTTCTAGGTTGAGAGCAAATAATAAATCTAGAATAAAAGTAAATCTTATTAAAAAAATTTCTATTAATGAGTGGTTGATATTAGCTAAACCTAAACGGAGAATTATTGTTGGAGATCATCTATTGTTTTCTGAGGAGGATAATATAATTGCTGATATCGTTAGTTTTGAAAAAGAAGATCACATCAAGATTAAATTCAATATAGAAAAGGAGGATTTAGATAATTGGCTGTTTTCAAATGGTAAAGTTCCTCTTCCACCATATATAACATCGCAGCGTGATTTAGAGGATAATGACAAAGACTCATATCAAACAGTTTATGCCACTCAGAATGGATCTGTCGCCGCTCCAACAGCCGGTCTTCATTTTACTGAAGAACTGCTTAGAGAGATTCTACGACATGGAGTGAATATATGCACGGTCGTTCTTCACGTTGGCTCAGGAACTTTCACTCCAATAAAAGTAGAGGATGTAAAAGATCATAAGATACATTCAGAATGGTGTTATTTAAGTGAAGATGCAGCAACACTATTGAATGAAACCAAATCCAATAATAAGAAAATAATTGCTGTTGGAACAACGAGTATGAGAATTTTAGAAACTGCGGTCGATAATAGTGGAAATTTTTCGAAATATATTGGTGATACAGATATTTACATTACTCCTGGTTTTAAGTTCAGGGGTGCTGACGCAATGATTACAAATTTTCACCTACCAAAGTCATCTTTATTTGTATTGGTTTGTGCTTATTATGGAATAAATGAAATGCAAAGAGCATACAAATTTGCAGTAGATAATAACTATAGATTTTATTCATATGGGGATGCATGTTTTATTATGAAAGATAATAATGTTTGAATTATTAAAAATAAATAATAATGCACGGTATGGAAAACTAAAACTAGCTCATGGTGAAGTTGAAACCCCAGTTTTTATGCCTGTTGGGACACAGGGATCAGTAAAAGCTATGTTTACTGATGCACTGAAGCAAATTGGTTTCAATATAATATTAGGAAATACTTACCATCTTTATTTAAGACCAGGTTGTGACATTTTAGATAAGTTTGAGGGATTGAATAACTTCATGAATTGGGATCGACCAATACTAACAGACTCTGGTGGTTTTCAGATAATGTCCCTATCTAAATTAACAAAAATTGATAGGGAAGGAGTTCATTTTCAATCACACATAGATGGAAAAAAATTTTATTTAACACCTGATTTGTCTATGAGAATACAGCATTCTATAGGTTCAGATATACAAATGGTCTTAGATCAATGTATTGAATTTGATGATAATATCAGTCAGATAGAAGAGGCAATGAATTTATCTTTAAAATGGGCTGAATTATCAAAAAAGTCTTTTCTACAAAGCCCAGGTAGGATGCTATTTGGTATAGTTCAAGGTGGGGTTGATGAAAAGTTGAGAGTTAAATCCTCAACAGAAACAGTTGGTATTGGGTTTGATGGTTATGCTATTGGAGGTCTAGCAGTTGGTGAAGGGCATACACTTATGTTAAAGACGTTAGATTTTACAATTCCTCAATTACCAAGCGATAAACCAAGGTATCTAATGGGTGTTGGAACCCCGATAGATTTAGTGGAGTCTGTAAAGAGGGGAGTGGATATGTTTGACTGTGTTATGCCAACAAGAGCTGGAAGACATGGTTTAGCTTATACAAAGAATGGAAAAATTAACTTGAGAAATTCTAAATACGCAGAAGACAAATTACCAGTCGATGAAATGTCAAGCTGCCCAATCACATCTCGCTACTCCAGGGCATATCTCCATCACTTATTTAAATCTAAAGAGATGTTAGCCGGAATGATTACAACTCATATAAATCTTAATTACTATAATAATCTTATGGTTGGTTTAAGAGAGGCGATTATTAATCAAAAACTAGATGATACCATCATGGATATATACGAAAACTGGGATAAAAAAGAAAATATCTGATTAGTTATTGATGTAAGTTAAAATAACGTGTATTAAATATTACATATTATCCGGGCCCTTAGCTCAGTCGGTAGAGCAGGTCACTTTTAATGACTGTGTCATAGGTTCGATTCCTATAGGGCCCGCCATAAATATCACTTTCTACTGCTTTTATCATTTTAAATAAAAATTTAATCACGTTGATAAATAAATATTCTAAAATATATAAAAAACCACATATTAAGGAGAATTTTTATAGTTCCAATATTTTTTATTATGGTATATTAAGATTATAGTAATTTAATATTTACAGGAGATTATTATGCCGTTTGAAGGAGTACATAGAGTTGGTCATGTTGGTATATGGGTTAAAGACATAGAAAAATCATTAGATTGGTATAGAAATGTTGTAGGACTAAAGTTAACAGGGCTATGGGGAGAACCATATAGAAAAGATAGACAATGTTTTGTTAGATGTGAAGAATGGCATCATGACATTGTGTTTTTTGAAATAAGTAAAGAAATTGACAGGGACACTCTAGATAGTTCCGATACTGGAAAGAGACACAAACCTGGTGTCCATCATATTGCATTTGAAATACCTGAAAGAGAAGATTGGTTAAATGCATTAGAGCATTGCAAGAAGAGCGGTATTCCATTCGTTTCAGGGCCATATGTGCATGGACATGAAGCTAAATATGTTGAAGATGATGATACATTAGGATTTGTTGGTGGTAGTGGTAGTCACGCTTTTTATATAACTGACCCAGATGGAAATAGATTAGAGTTCTACACTTGGATGATGAAAGTTACAAAAAAATGTGTAGCTGCACCAAATCCAGATTTCTAATAGTTGCTTTTTTACTTTTAACAATATTATTTGTGCCTCAACTCACTAAACAAGTAGAGGCACATGGTATCGTGAATGTAACAGGTGTTCAAAATAATACTGGTCACATCATTCTACAAATATTTGAAACTGAGACATCTTTTAAAAAATTTACACCCGATAGAATATATAAAAAAATTGCTACTGAAGGAGTAACTATTATTCCTTTAGAAGATTTTCATGAAGGTGAAGTAGCTATTTTTGTTTATCACGATGAAAATGATGATGAAAAATTTAATACTTCATTGTTTTGGACTCCAAAAGAAGGGTATGCATATAGCAACTCATATATACCAACAAGTATACCAAAATTTAATATGGCATTGTTCACTTTAGAACACGGTGTTCCCATAGATCTTAATTTAATTTATTAACAAGGCTTATATTAATGTTAGGCGGTTTTTTAGCACTGTTATCAGCGGCTTCTTTTGCACTTAATGTTACAGCATTGAGGAGGGGTGTTTTAACTGCCTCCGTATTTCAGGCAATAGCAATAACTGTTCCAATGGGTGTACCGTTGTTTCTTGTGATATTACTATTATTTGATTGTTGGACTGTCTTGTTAAATTTATCAACAAATTCAATTATTTT
>JAYPSX010000149.1:0-3758 GCA_038133315.1 Hyphomicrobiales bacterium | reverse complement strand
CCAAATATGGGAACTATGTTATCTTTCATATTTACCAACGCTTGCATAGATGAAAAGCTTCTTAAACCGATTTTGACAGAAGTTACCACAAATAGCTTTAATTCAATAACGGTAGATGGGGACACCTCTACAAGTGACACGGTTATGTTAATCAGCACAAACAAAGCTGGCAATAAACCATTAATAAATATTGATGATACATCCTCAAAAGAATTTATTGATCAGTTGCAAAAACTTACAATTGATCTAGCAAAACAAATCGTCTTAGATGGTGAAGGTGCTACAAAATTGGTTGAAATTAATGTAAGGTCAGCAGTTTCAAAGATTTCGGCAATTAATATTGCAAAATCAATTGCCAACTCGCCCCTGGTAAAAACTGCAATTTATGGACAAGATCCAAATTGGGGGAGAATAATAGCTGCAATTGGTAAATCTTATGAAAATATAGATTTAAAAAAGCTTAAAATATCGATCGGTGATCATCTGATAACTCTTAATTCAATGGTAAGTCCTGACTATGATGAAGTACTGATAAAGAAGTATATGGAAGGGGATGTAATTGAAATTATTGTTGATCTCGGAATTGGAAATTACTCACATAAGATTTGGACGTGTGATCTCTCACATAAATATATTGATATAAACACTAATTACAGGTCATGAGTTAGATCAATGATAAAACTTGTTGTAGCTTGTGCGCTAATAAATGAATACGGAAAAGTTCTGATAAATGATAGACCTGTGGGAAAAGATTATTCTGGTTATTGGGAATTTCCAGGGGGAAAAGTTGATGAGGGAGAAACACCAGAAGAGGCAATTATAAGAGAACTAAAAGAAGAGATTAATATAGATGTCACAGGGTCCTGTCTTGCCCCCTTATCATTTACTGAGAAGCAATATGATAATTATTATGTTGTCGTTTTATTATATGTATGTAGAAGATGGAACGGACATGTTATGCCAATGGAGGGGCAGGAATTAGCCTGGGTTAATCCTAAAGACATTAATAATTTTAATTTATTACCTGCTGACAAGTCATTTTTTGCAAGCTTAAGAGAATTAATTTAGCTTACTTATTTAGAACACTAATCAAACTTATATTTGCTGAACCTGGTTTTAATGGTTCTGGTTGATTATGATGGTATTTCCAACCGGTCAATGTAATAATATTGAAGGTTGATGTAAGTTTCTTTTCAGAAGAAAATTGATTAATATACAACTCTGTAGCTAATTTCCATGTTGCCCTATCGATATTTGGTGCCTTTAGATTAAGATAATTATTTTCACCCATTGATCTGATTATATTTATAAGTTCATTCAAGGTATTGTGACTTAATTGAATATTATCACTATCTGCAACACACAATTTGAAACCAATATTATAAAGAATATCACCTGCAGTTCTAACATCTATGAATGGATTCACTCGAGGATAAATTTTACCTGTTAGTTGTTCTTCTGCTGTTATTAAACAATTTTTTAGTTCATTAAGTGTGTCACTACCAAACATTGTCGCAACTAATAAGCCATCTGGGTTAAGTAAACTATGAAGCTTAGATAGGGAGTGGTTTAGATTATTTGAAGTATTTAATAATAAATCCGCTATTATTAGATAAAACTTTATTTCTTTAAAATAGATGTTTTTGTCATAATCTAATGAAGCTTTCATTGACTCAATTATTCCAGCAGGGCCAACGATTATCGTTTCGTTCTTTATTTTTTGCAGTAATTTTTCTTTTAATATTCTCTCAAAATTTTTGTTCTTTGTTAAAACAAGTGTTGATTGAAAATCTCTATTTATTTCATCAATTCTTTCGCAAATATTCTTAGATGTTTGATCGTAAATTTCATTTTTGATTGTAAATGACTTTGACCTATTTCTAGACAGCAAAAGTTTTTTTCGATCAAACAATAGTTTCTTTTGTTTTTCTTGAATTCTTGAAATTTCCATATGGTGTTGACTATTTTCTAGAAGATAACATATTTATTATGTTAATGTATACAAAACTACAATTAAAAAATGACGCAAAAGATCGAAATATATACATCCTCTAGTTGCTTTTATTGTAAGATGGCAAAGAGATTATTTAATGAGAAAGAAATATCCTACATTGAATTTGATGTCACAAACAATGATGATTTACGTAAAGAAATGCTGAGTAAATCTAACGGAAGTAGAACGGTTCCACAAATATTTATAAATGGCAGGCATATTGGAGGCTGTGACGAGCTATATGCCCTTGAGAATGATGGTATACTGGATGATTTGCTCTTCAATAAATAAGAATGAATAGTAAAAAGAATAAATTTAAAGCTGCCTGCCTGCAGATGACGACGGGTTGTGATTTTAATGAAAGTATAAGTTTTCTTAGAGAGAAGCTCACCTATGCAAAAGAAATGGGCGTAGATATTGTTGTTACACCTGAACAAACTCTATTAATGGAAAAAAATAGTAAGGCGCTTTTTTCTAAAATTTCATATCCAGATGATGATGAAGGATTAAAAAAATTACAATCATTAATCAGAGAACTTGGGCTTATCGTAATTATAGGTTCTATATCTATCAAGTATTCAGATAGTTTGGCATATAATAGGACTTATGCATTTGACACAAATGGAGAAATAATAGGTACTTATGATAAAATTCATATGTTTGATGTCGAATTGACCAGCGAAGAGAGGTATTTTGAGTCAAATACATTTAAGCCAGGTAATAAACTCTCAATCATTAATTTACCCTGGTGTAAGTTTGGATTGAGTATTTGTTATGATTTAAGATTCCCCGTACTTTATAGGAATTTAGCTCAAAGAGGAGCATCTGTTATTACTGTACCGTCAGCATTTACTGTAAAAACTGGTCGAGCACATTGGGAGACGCTTTTGAAAGCTCGAGCAATCGAAACAGGTTGTTTTATCATTGCACCTGCTCAAGTTGGAAAACATCAAAACGGGAGAGAAACTTACGGAAACTCGATGATTATTTCACCGTGGGGAGAAATTTTATCCTGCGTAGAAGATGATAATTATATTGGTGTCGCGGAAATTAACTTACAAGAAGTTGAGTCATATAGAAAAATGATACCATCTATTAACCAAAATTATGATTATAATTAATTGAAAAATATGGTTTGGCTATGATTAGATACAATCTCATATGTGATAATGAGCATAATTTTGAGTCTTGGTTTAGAAACTCAACTTCTTGTGATGATCAAATTAAATCAAGGAATGTGTTCTGTCCTGAATGTAATTCAAATGCGGTGACGAAGGCGCTTATGTCGCCAAGAATTCCAAAAAAAGGAAACATTAATAATCAAAAAAATACTGTTCTTAGCAATGGCAGGACTAATAATTTGAATGACGCAATCAGGAAAATTAGGGAAGAGATTAAGAAAAACTCAGAATATGTTGGTAAAGAATTTCCTGAAGAAGCAAGAAAGATTCACTATAACGAGTCAGAAGAGAGATCAATCTATGGTGAGGCAACTGCAAAAGATATCAAAGAATTATATGAAGAAGGCATAGATATTATTCATATACCATATTTACCAGATGATAAGAATTAAGAGGATTTCTTCTTAAATACAGTAATATAATTAACAGAAGTATCCTCACCAATTTTCCAACTTAACGTCATAGGATTAAAGATGATACCCTTAGACGATATTAGTTCGAATGAATTTTTAAGCATCATTTTTTCTAAATCTAACGGGTTTATAAATTTATTCCAGTCATGAGTTCCTCTTGGCACCCAATTC
>JAYPSX010000148.1:0-3808 GCA_038133315.1 Hyphomicrobiales bacterium | reverse complement strand
ATGGATTTCTTAATTCATGTGCAATATCAGCTGAAAATCTCTCAATATTGTCTATCCTCTCAAATAAACTTGAAGTCATATTTCTTAGAGCATTAGACAAATCTCCAATTTCATCTTTTCTCTTAGTAAAATCAGGGATATTTTCCCTTGCTTGCAGATTATTAGTAACATTTTCAGCTGCAAGAGAGAGTTCTCTCATTGGCTTTGCTATTGTATTAGATAATATAATAGATAATATAACAGTGATCAGAGATGCAATGAGGAAGACCTTTAGGATAGACATTCTTTCTTCATACACAATCATATCAATGGCGTTATTTTGTGTTGATAAAACAAGGTAACCAATAATTGCTTTGTATTTTATAATTGGCATCGAAACATGAACTAATGATTGCCCAACTTCATTTTTATTTACGACAATATTTTTTGAGCCCTTTAACGCTCTCGACAGGGTTTTATAATCAGTTTCGTAATTGAGATCGTAGATACTATCAAATCCAATTTCTTTTATAAATTTTGAATAAAATGTTTTAAAATAATTTTTTTCAATTGGATTTAGTGTATTTTTGTTAATATTTTTTCCGTAAAAATAATAATTGGAGTCATGGATAATGTTGTTGTTAGAGTCATAAATTTTTGCATTAAGTATTTCAGGATTTATTAACTCACCAATGATATTTTCGAGTAATTTTTTATTTATAGTATAGTTCCTATATTGTATTACCCTTTGATCGAATGCTTCTGTTCCATCTATATTCTTATCAAAAACAAATAGGTTTGTTCCTTTACTTGACGTTGCACTTGCCGAGATTGTTGCTGATATTATTTCACTTTGTACAGCTAATGACTCAATTTTTGATTCAATTAAACCTTCTCTAAACTGTGTCAGATATAAAATACCAATTAACAGTAATACCAATGCAAGAAGATTAAATATCAATATTTTTGCGGATAAATGTAGATGGAAAATATTAATCTTAAATTTTCTCATTATTACTAACTCTGTTTACTTTTATTGTATTTTATAGCCAATACCATAGATTGTTTTTATCAAATCAAAGTTTGGATCCATTGAAATAAATTTTTGCCTAATTCTTTTTATGTGGCTATCAATTACTCTATCTTCTTTTGAGAATCCTTCTTTGAATGCGTCATTGATTAGATCATCTCGCGTTCTAATAGATCCAGGTCTTTTAATTAGTGACTCTAATATTAAAAACTCAGTTGAGGTAAGGTTTATAATCTTATCCTTCCATATACAAATAAATGTTTCCCTATTCAGTTCAAGATACTTTAAGTTTGTGACATCTTTATGTTCTTTTTTATTCTCATGACTCTTTGATCTCCTGAGCACGGATTTTATACGTTCAACAAGAAGTTTCTGCGAGAATGGTTTACGTATATAATCATCAGCTCCAAGTCTCAGTCCAATTAGCTCATCTACCTCACTGTCTTTTGATGTTAAAAAAATTATGGGTATATTTGAAAATTTTCTTACTGAGTTGAAAACCTCAAGGCCATCTATTCTTGGCATTTTAATGTCTAATACCAAAATATCACTTTTGTTATTATTCAAATATTCTAACATATCAAACCCATCAGAGAAGGTGCTCACATCGTAACCATAGGACTTTAACATCACACTAAGTGAGAAGAGTATATTTTCATCATCGTCTAATAAAATTATTTTTTGCATTTTTTTCTAACTTGATTGACTGAGCATAAATAAGCTTTATATTAACTTAAATTATATAATTATTTTTCATAAAATTAAAATAAATGGGAGAAAACCTTGGGTACATTAGATTACAAAAGCTATCTAAAGGAAGCAAAAGATGTTCATGTAAATAATACAGCCGCAGAGCTTATACAGCTGGCTTCGAGTTTGAATGAAGGGTTACTTACAGTAGATGGTTCATTCTCAGTGGATACAGGAAAACATACAGGAAGATCACCTAAAGATAAGCATGTAATTGCTGACCAAGATACAGAAGATAATGTCTGGTGGGAAAATAATGCGAGGATTGAGAGGAGTAAATTTGACCTATTAGAGAAAGATATGCTTGAGCATATGAAAGGAAAAACTCTTTTTATCCAAGACCTTTATGCAGGAACAGATCCAGATGAAAGAATTAAAGTCAGGATTATTACAGAATTTGCTTGGCAAGCTCTCTTTATCCAGCACCTATTAATTTTACCACAAAGGTCTCAGCAAATAGATTTTTCTGAGGACTTGTTGATAATTGATCTTCCATCTTTTAAAACTGATCCTGATAAATACGGTGTAAGAACCGATACTACAATAGCATGCGATTTTACAAATAATAAAATATTAATTGCTGGTACTTACTACGCAGGTGAAATCAAAAAATCTGTATTCACTTATTTTAACTATACATTGCCTCCAAAAGGAATCTTCCCAATGCATTGTTCCGCAAATAGTGATAGCAAAGGTCGAAACACTGCAATCTTTTTTGGTTTGTCAGGCACAGGAAAAACGACATTATCTGCTGATCCTCAGAGATTGTTAATTGGAGATGATGAACATGGATGGACAGATAAAGGGGTGTTTAACTTTGAGGATGGTTCTTATGCCAAAGCAATTAACCTCTCAAAGGAAGCAGAACCACAAATTTACGATGCTGTTCGTCGTTTTACTACAGTTCTTGAAAATGTAATTGTTGATACGGATACAAGAGAACTAAATTTTAACGATGGTAGCTTAACTGAAAATACCAGGGCGGCTTTCCCAATGGCTTTTGTTGGTGATAATGTATCAAAAGATGGAATGGCAGATATTCCATCAACTATCATTATGTTGACATGCGACGCTTTTGGTGTAATGCCACCAATATCAAAATTAGACTCAAACCAGGCGGTGTATCATTTCTTATCAGGTTATACGGCAAAAGTTGCTGGGACTGAGAGGGGTGTAGTAGACCCATCGGCAACATTCTCTACATGTTTTGCCGCTCCATTTTTACCTAGGCACCCGATAGTTTATGGAAGACTATTAAAAGAGAAGATGGAAAAACATAATGTTAAAACTTGGTTGATAAACACAGGTTGGAGTGGTGGTCCCGCAGGAATTGGGCAAAGAATGCCTATTCAATTAACAAGGAATTTGCTAACTGCAGCTATCAATGGTGATCTTGACAATGTTGATATGAGAAAAGATGAGTATTTTAATTTGATGGTGCCTGTTTCAATAAATGGTGACTCTAGTTATTTAAATCCAATTGATACATGGTCAAATAAAGATGATTTCAATATACAAGCTAAAAAATTAGTTAGTATGTTTGTAGAAAATTTTAAAAAGTTTGAAAATGATGTTGACTCTGAAATAATTAAATCAGGACCAACTCTCTAGGTTTTCAGACCTGATCCCAACTTCTAGATATACTCATATCAATTTTTAGTGGTACACTAAAGTTCACCAATGGTTTGGTGGCATTTTCCATACTCTCGGTTACCAATGATTTCATTATTTGAACTTCATCATTTGGTACCTCAAATACTAATTCATCATGTATTTGAAGAATCATTTTAGATCTTAATTTTTGTAATTCTATTGAATCAGAAATTTTGATCATAGCTCTTTTAATTATGTCCGCTGCAGATCCTTGTATTGGGGCATTAATAGCTGCTCTTTCATTAAATGACCTAATGGCGTGGTTACGAGAGTTAATGTCCGGGAAATAACATCGTCTTCCAAATATGGTACTTGTAAATTCATTTGTTTTTACCGTATCAATGGTTCTTTCCATATATTGTTTTATACCTGGGAATCTTAAGAGATAATCATCTA
>JAYPSX010000147.1:0-3873 GCA_038133315.1 Hyphomicrobiales bacterium | reverse complement strand
ATATTTTAAGAGAGATGAGTTAAATCATACTGGCAGCCACAAAATAAATAATTGCTTAGGACAAATTCTTTTGGCCAAGAGAATGAAAAAAACAAGAATAATTGCCGAGACTGGAGCTGGTCAACACGGAGTCGCGGTCGCAACTGTTGCAGCAAGATTTGGCTTACCCTGTGTTATATATATGGGAGCAAAAGATGTTGAAAGACAGAAGCCAAATGTTTTTAGAATGAAGTTATTAGGCGCAGAAGTCATAGCAGTAAAATCAGGTAATTCAACACTAAAGGATGCGATGAATGAAGCACTTCGTGATTGGGTAGCAAATGTCAGAGATACATTCTATATAATTGGCACTGTAGCAGGACCACATCCATACCCAGCTATGGTTAGGGATTTCCAATCAGTTATTGGGAAAGAAGCAAGAGAACAGATATTAGAAGCTGAGGGACGATTGCCAAATCAATTGATTGCATGTATAGGAGGTGGTTCAAATGCCATGGGTTTATTTTATCCTTTTTTAGATGATCCTGATGTTAAAATTACAGGAGTTGAAGCTGGAGGCTTGGGTTTAGACGGAGATCAGCATTGTGCGAGCTTGTCTGCTGGAAGACCTGGTGTTTTGCATGGTAATAGAACATATTTATTACAAGATGATGAAGGGCAGATAGTTGAAGGTCACTCAATATCAGCAGGGTTAGATTATCCTGGGATTGGGCCAGAGCATTCATGGCTAAAAGAGTCAGGCAGAGTTGATTATGTGGCTATAACAGATAAAGAAGCAGTAGAGGCTTTTAAAATTTGTACAAAAACTGAAGGAATTATACCTGCATTAGAACCTTCGCATGCATTAGCACATCTTATAAATATAAGCGGTGATCTCTCAAAAGATGAAATAGTTATAATGAATCTCTGTGGAAGAGGAGATAAGGACATATTTTCAATTGCAGAGTATCTAAATATGGAGATTTAGAAGTTGAATAACAGAATCAAAGATTGCTTCAGTAAATTATCAGAAAAAAATAAAAAAGCACTCATTACATTTTTAACAGCTGGAGATCCAAATTTTAATTTATCATTGGAATTAATTAAAAAACTACCTAGTGCTGGCGCAGATATAATTGAAATTGGTATGCCTTTTAGCGATCCAATGGCTGATGGACCCGCAATACAAGCGTCTTCATTAAGATCAATTAGGGCTGGTCACACAATGCAAAATACATTTGAAATTATTTCAGGTTTTCGCATAGATGACAACACCACGCCGATAATTCTTATGGGTTATTTTAATCCAATATATAATTATGGGGTAGAGAAATTCATAAACAAAATTTTATCCCTAGGTGTTGATGGAATCATTATTGTTGATCTACCTCCAGAAGAAGACACAGAATTTTGTGATATGGCTGTTCAGAAGGGCTTATCTTTTATTAGGCTAGCTACCCCAACAACTGACACAGTTAGACTGAATAAAATCATGCAAAAAACAGATGGATTTTTATATTATGTATCAATAACTGGTGTCACAGGTTCAATAAAACCAGATATAGGTGAAGTAAAAGATGCTATATCTGATATAAAATCACAAATTCAGATACCTGTATGTGTTGGGTTTGGTATTAAATCAAAAGAAGATGTACAGAATATAAGTAGCTTTGCTGATGGGGTTATTGTAGGATCTGCATTAGTAAATATTATTGAAAACAATAAATCCGAGGTAAGTATTAAGGAAGAAATTTTTCAAAAGGTGAAAGATCTTGCTAGTGTTCTATAATCTTAATTAATGGTAATTGGAAATGAATTGGATCAATAACATAGTAACTCCAAAAATCAAAGAAATACTTACGAAAAAAGATGTTCCTGATAATCTATGGATAAAATGTCCCGAAAGTGGGCAAATGGTATTTCATAAAGATTTGGAGTCAAATCAATGGGTAATTCCTGGATCAAACTATCATATGAAAATTCCAGCAAAAAAGAGATTAGATCTTTTATATGATAGTGGGTATGAAATAATCGGAGTAGATACAAAGGTCTCTGATCCTTTAAAATTTAAGGATGAAAAAAAATATATTGATCGTTTGAAAGATGCACGTAAAAAGACTGGTATGGATGATGCAGTTGTTATTTCAAAGGGAAATATTGGAAATATTCCTATTATATGCATCGTTCAAGATTTTGCTTTCATGGGTGGCTCACTTGGTATTGCAGCCGGTGAGGCTATTATTAAAGCAATGGATGAGGCCCTTCACACTTCATCACCTGTAATATTATTTTCTGCAGCCGGTGGTGCACGAATGCAAGAAGGTATTCTGTCATTGATGCAAATGCCAAGAACGACCATTGCGGTTCAAAAATTAAATGAGGCAAGGATTCCATACATTGTTGTTTTAACAAACCCTACAACAGGTGGCGTGACTGCATCATACGCAATGCTCGGTGATGTTCATATTGCTGAACCAGGTGCATTGATTGGTTTTGCTGGGCCGCGTGTTATAGAGCAAACAATTAAGGAAAAATTACCCGAAGGATTTCAAAGGTCTGAGTATTTGTTAGAGCATGGTATGATTGATATGGTTGTGCATAGACATGAACTCAGGAATAAATTAATTACTATCTGCAAACTTCTTTTAAATAAATAGATATATCACCAAACATATGAGATCTAATCAATTTAACTTAATATTGGATCGTATTGCACAGTTGTATCCAAAATCGATGGATTTGTCTTTGGGGAGAATAAGTTGCTTACTCGATAAGCTTGGTAACCCACAAAATAAAATTAAAAATATCATACACATTGCAGGAACAAATGGGAAAGGGTCAACATTATCATATATTGTTTCTATTCTAGCGCAGGCAGGATTCAAGGTAGACTCATATATATCACCTCATTTAGTTGACTTTAATGAAAGGTTTAGGATTGGGAATGTTGGTAGTTTTGAATACATAGATGATGAATCACTATTAGAATTACTTAACTACTGTGAGAGAGTTAATGGAGAATCGCCAATAACAATTTTTGAATTAATAACCGCTGCTGCATTTTTAAAATTCTCAACTACAGGTTCAGATTTTTTGATTCTTGAAACGGGGTTAGGGGGTAGACTTGATGCTACAAATGTAATTGAGAAACCATTAGTATCGGTTATCACACCTATTGGACTTGATCATCAACAGTTTTTGGGGAATACATTAGAGGATATTGCTAAAGAAAAGGCAGGTATCATTAAGAATGGAAGTGCGACTGTAATATCAAAACAGAATTATGATTTGATAGGATTATTCAAAAAATTTATTAAATTAAAAAACAATAAATCAAAAATATATGGAGAAGATTATTCTATTAAAATTAATCCAAATGGTTTTAACTACCGAGATGAGAAATATAATATTAATCTTCCAAATCCAAGCTTAACAGGTGGCCATCAAAAATTTAATGCTGCTAACGCTATTGCAGCTATATCATCCATAGAAGATTTAAAACTTGACACAGATACTTTTGCAAAGGGAATTGAGAAAACTATTTGGCCGGCACGACTTGAGCATATAAAAAGTGGTAAGTTAAATCAATATCTTGGTAAAACAAATGAGATCTGGTTAGATGGAGGACATAACGGCCACGCTGCTCTTGCACTAGCAGAGGCTTTGAATGAGCTAGAGACTAAGAAATTAATTATGATAATCGGGATGTTATCTACAAAGGATTCTAATGATTTCCTGGTTCCATTTAAGGGTAAAATATTTAAACTATTCTCAATAAAGATCCCTAATCAAGATAACTCTCAAGACCCTCAAAATATTAGTAAAAATGCAAAAAAAATAGGTATAGACTCAACACCTGCAAAAGATATTTTTGAAGCATTCGACAAAATTAAA
>JAYPSX010000146.1:0-3882 GCA_038133315.1 Hyphomicrobiales bacterium | reverse complement strand
AATTTTTCTATTGTATTATTAATAGTCCAAATTGATTGTTCAGAATTTTTTAAAACTGTTTCTTCAATTATTATTTCTTCAGAATTTGTAAACAATTCAACTCTTCCAACGTATTGTGAGATATTATTTTGATCTGTTAGCCATGTTTCATCAAGTTGCCATTTTCCATTATCTAAGAATGCATATTTGCTATCATAACGGGAGATAATGTTCATATTTTCATCAAATTGTATAACTGCAACATCAATGAGTCTTGGTTGTCTCAAATCTATTTGTTCTGCATTAATTATGAGTTTGCCAATTAAATTTTCTTGCGATGACCAAAACTCTCCATCTGATGTGTGATTAATTGGGAGTTCACCTCCTGTTATTTGCCGTTCTAATTGAAAAAAGTTTTTTTTCAATTCTATGCTCAATGGATTCAATGCTGTAACAATTACAATTCCAAACAACATTGCAAGACTAGAAATAGGAATGATTATCTGCCAGATTGAAACACCAAGTGCATTTGAAATGATGATTTCAGTATTTTTTGCGAGTTTATATAAAAATGATAAAGTACCAATTACAATTACCATGGGTGATATTTCTTCAAATGTTGATGGAAGTTTGTAAAATGATAATTTGGCAAGATTGTAAAAAGTTATTTCACTTATGTCATCAAATCTATTTGAGATTTCAACCAAATCAATTAAGAAAATCAGAGTCATTGAAACAATAGAAATCTGTATTATGATTATTGAGTAAGTTTTTAGAAAGTATTTATTTAATGACTGCATTAATGTGTCGTAATTCCCTAATATGTGATAGAAATAAGTATGTTATATAGAGGCATATAACTGAAACAGGCAATGAATAATGTAATAAATAAAGTTCATATTTGAGCAGTTCATTAGTTAAAATAATTCCTAAAAATTTTAATAAAAAACATATTGAACCAACATAAAAAAAATATTTAAGATTAATGTTGCGAAAATTAGTATCTTTCTGCAAATAAAATAATGAAATGAAGATAAAAGCTATCGCATAGAGAGGTGAAGATAGCCTCGAATGCAATTCATTCTTAATTTGAATTGGTGAGTTATCAAACTCAATTTGTTCGCTAATTGCATCAAATAACTCACCCAATGATTTTTCTCTAAGCTTAAAGTGTTTAATGTCAGTAAATTCAAGAATATTAGAGAGATTCATTCTATAACTCTCAAATGAAATTCTGTTTAAATCACTTTCTTTATCATATTTGTTCTTTGAAAATATCATACCATCATACATTTCAAGTATAATTTGCTCTTCAACACTGATTATACGCGCCTTTTTTGCAGTGTATGTAACGGTAATCTCATTAGATTTGCTATCTTTGATCATTATCCCAATAAAATTATTTGCATCAGTTTTCTCAGAAACATAAATTGTATAGTCATTTTTCGGGGAGCTAAATTGATTTTTTTTGAATGAACTGCTTATAACATCAGACTTTATACTATTAATATTATCTCGAAATTGGCTCATTGACCATGGAGCAAAATAAAGTGTAAGAAAATAGAGTAATATTGTGATAATTAATGTAACTATTATGAATGGTGAAACCTTTTGAATAATACTAATTCCAGAGGAGTCAAGGATGACTGTTTCAGAGTCTTTTTTCATTTTGTCCATTGTCATCAATGCTGCAATAACTAATGATGCAGGAATCATTAAAGATATTACCCAAGGGTAAATTAAGATGGTTAGGTTAAAAAAATCAGCAAGTGTTCTTTGTTTGTTGATAAATAGGTCAATATAACCAATTGCTTGAGTTATCCATGCAAGAGTTGACATAACCAATAAAACAATGAAAAATGATCTTATGAAATTAAGTGATATATATCTGTATATAGTACCCATTAAATGAATCCCGATAGTCAAAAGTACAATTTAATATCATATAGCAATATTGAGTAATTTTTTACAAAATAAATAAGGAGTTAGTAGTTGAAAATTTCATTTATAGATTTTGGAGCTGAAAATAAAGGCACTATTTTTTTATTTTATACCGACAAAGAAGGGCTTTTATTAGATCAAAAATCTAAGAACGACGTCTCAATTCAGAAGATTTTTGAAAAACATATAAAATTATTTGGTACTACAAAAAACAAACCTCAGTCTTTTGATACTTTCACATTAAATAATAATGATTATGATCGAATTATTTTTTATAAGATCAAAGACTTATTAAAAAAGGATGAGAATGGCTGGATTAATATTGGTGGTCGAGTTGTTCAATACTTACAAAATAATGGAATCACTGATGTTTCTATTAGGCTTGAAACAAAATTAAAAAATATTGAACTTATGACCTTGCCTGCAAGGATTGCATTCGGAATGGGCTTAAAAAGCTATTCATTTGATAAATACAAGACATCAAAACCAGTAAAAAAAGTAAATCTTGTCAAATTCATAACCAATCATTACATAACTACACAAAACATTTATAAAGAATATAATTCAATATTAAATGGCGTTAACTTGGCAAGAGATTTGGTAAATGAGCCATCAAACATATTAACACCAAGTGAATTTGTCAGTAGAATTAAAAACCTATCCTCACCTAATTTAAAAATAAAAATCCTTGACCAAAAAAAACTAAGTCAACTTGGGATGGAAGCTTTATTGGCTGTTTCACACGGTAGTCGTCAAGATCCTTATGTGGCAATCATTGAATACATGCCTGCTAAAGATCAAAAGCCTCTATTGATATTAGGAAAAGGGGTAACATTTGACTCAGGTGGAATTTCTATAAAACCATCTGGTGGCATGGATGAAATGAAAGGTGATATGGCAGGTGCGGCGACCGTAGTGGGACTAATGAAAGCTTTGGATGAAAAGAAACCAAATTTGAATGTCATTGGAATAGTTGGTCTTGTTGAGAATATGACCGACGGAAATGCAATGCGGCCAGGTGATATCATAAGATCAATGTCTGGTAAAACAATTGAGATACTCAATACAGATGCTGAAGGCAGACTTGTCCTTGCTGATCTTGCAACTTACTCAATAAAAAATTATCAACCAAAAGCAATTATAGATTTAGCCACTTTAACAGGAGCAATTTTGGTAGCGCTAGGACAAGAAATGGCAGGTCTTTTTGCAAATGATGATAATTTAGCAGAGCAATTGATAAAATCAGGAGAGGAGACAGGAGAACTACTTTGGCGGATGCCTCTTGGGGATAAATATATGGAAATGATCAAATCAAAAGTTGCGGATATTAAAAATGTTGGAGGTAGGTATGCTGGTGCAATAACTGCGGCTGAATTTATCCATGCTTTTGTTGAAGATACGCCATGGGCACATATTGACATTGCTGGTACCTCAATCACAAGTCCAAAAAGTGATGTTAATAATAGCTGGGCCTCTGGTTTTGGAGTTAGGTTGTTGTGCCAATATATTAACGATTTATCTCACAAGTAGTTTTTTAATAATTGATAATTTTGTCAATTAAGTATATTTAGTCACTATTAATTATAAATATTTTGTAGGCTAGAATTATGACACAAGAAAGAACACTCTCAATAATCAAACCAGATGCAACTAGAAGAAACCTAATTGGAAAAATGATTGCCATATTAGAAGATGGAGGTTTAATAGTTGTTGCTCAAAAGAAAATTCAATTAACACAAGTAATGGCAGAAGAATTTTACGCGGTTCACAAAGAAAGACCATTTTACAATGATCTTGTTAGCTTTATGATATCAGGGCCTGTTGTAGTGCAGGTTCTTGAAGGTGAAAATGCTGTCTTGAAGAATAGAGAAATAATGGGAGCCACAAACCCCGATCAAGCAAACCCCGGCACAATAAGAAAAGAGTTTGCTGAAAGTCTAGAAGCGAATTCTGTTCACGGAT
>JAYPSX010000145.1:0-3898 GCA_038133315.1 Hyphomicrobiales bacterium | reverse complement strand
TCTTGATCATCAACGCCTAAACGACACTTCACAGTAACAGGTATCTTAACCTTATTTTTTATACTGGCGATAATTTCAGAAACTAACTTAACGTCAGTCATAAGACAAGCACCAAAATTCCCACTTTGTACCCTTGGTGATGGACATCCAATATTTAAATTAATTTCATCATAACCATAATTTTCACCAATTAGAGAAGCCTCTGTCATTTTTTCAATATTGGAACCACCAATTTGTAAAGCGATTGGATGTTCTATCTGATGATATTTTAATAATTTCTCTCTGTTACCATGAATGATTGCATCAGCAGAAATCATCTCCGTGTAAAGAAATATATTTTTTGATAAATGCCTCAAAAAATATCTAAAATGCGTGTTTGTGTAATCCATCATAGGAGCAATACAAACTTTATGTGATAGATGATTATCCATTAATGCCCAAGATCAAAATATTTTTCACCATATTTGACAACTAGAGGTATCAATAAATCTTCTTCGTCATTAAGATGCGCCATCAATAGTTTATCAAATGCATTATTGACTGTTTTATATGATCCTATGACTTTTTTGATATCAAAAACCTTATTATCATTGAAAGTTTTTATAAGAGAATTACCCTCAACGACAACGTTATCAATAGAAGAGTGAATAAGGTGATGATCATTTTCAAGTAAATCAAGACCATATGAAAATTTTTCAATCTTTTGTGAAAATTTTGGAAAAATATAATTATCTTCTACTGTGTGATGAGAGTTTAAATTTTTTAGCATTAAATTCATCAATTGAATATAATCATTTAAAAAATTTTTTGTTGAAATTTTATTATCAAGAATGTTTTGAAGTGATTGGTTAATTGCAAAACTGATTTCTTTGAAAACCGAGTGGCGACCTAACCAATACCCTACCCAATTGCCGTTCAATACATCTTCTTCCCATGTATCTCTTGGATATTTTTTTAATAATTCTCTTAAACTATCAGGTAGACCATTTCTTTTTCCGAGTTGATCTATTTCTAATATATCTACCAAAAAACTACTCCAATATATGTAATTTACATTCAATAGAGTCCAAATAATAACAGAAAACCCTATCAAAATTGAAAAAAAATAATTAATTTTTCGTTAAATTAATTTTCTATATAAATCAATGTTTTATATAAAAAATTAGAAAAATTCAATTAATTTAAAATTAAAATTATGCATTTTTTTCTTTACTTTTTAGTTGATATACGAATCAATAGTAAGTGATTCGATATTGCGGAAACGAATCACTAGGAGGAGGAAATGCAGTTGGAACTAAACCATCCAACTGTTGGTGCACAAAACAAGCTAAGATTAGTTTGTCTTTGGTTGGCATTAACAGTAATTGTTGGGTCCACATTAATACTTGCTTACAATGAGTTTATAGAGGCTTCATTGTTCAGCATCCTTGACGTAAATATCACACCATATGCAATTGTAACTAATGTAATTATGCTCCTAGTAATTACAGTTTTGAATAAATCACAGTTAAGTTACAATAATCAAATAATCGATAGATTATCCTCTCTGGAACACCACCAAAACCTCATAACAAACAATAGGGATCTATTATATTTTAACTGGTCACTGGATAATAAGAAAATATACCTATCAAATAAGATATTTAATATTGAAGAAATTGATAGAATGAATAGCATTTCTTTTGAAGATTTTCTGAAAAAAGTCAGTGGTAGTAATACGAATTTTTATCAACTTGCAAATGATACAATTAGGAAGAAAATCGACCACATTGATACTTCATTTAAATATCAAACAAATATCTCAAATAATTGGTACAAATTGAAAGCTAGAGTTATTAAGGACAAAGCTGGTAGACGTCATATTTATGGAATAATGATTGATAATACTCGTGATAAAAATTATGAAGTAAATGCAAATAGATTACAAGCAACACTAAACGAGGTGATTGAGTCACTGCCAATATCATTTGTTTTGTTTGATAATAAAGATAAATTGATAATGAGTAATAAAAAATTCAGAGATTTTTATACAATACCTCAAAGTGTAACAAATACGGGCATGAACAAATCAGAAATAAAAAGACTGCTAACCAAATCGCTTGTTGAGCTTCCAGTGAATAAAAATACAGATTATATTGATCCGAATAATTCAAATTCAATGAGAGTTAGTGAAATACAGCTAAAGGATAAAAGGTGGATTATGAATACTGAGATCACAACAAGATCAGGTTATTCTGCATCAATGGGATTGGATATCTCAAACCAGAAGAAAAATGAGAAAGCTCTTCTCAAGAATGAACATGAGTTAATTTATAAAGTTGAGGAATTAGAAAATCTTAGAAGAAAACAAGAAATTCAATCACAACAATTAATTGAATTAGCAAAAAGGGTTAACTCCGAAAGAGACAATTTAAGAGAACTAGAAAACGATAAGTCTAAGTTTTTACTTAATATGAGTCATGAACTAAGAACGCCTTTAAATGCAATAATTGGTTTTTCTGAAATGTTAAAAAATCAAACCATTACAAATCCAGAAAAAATTATTGAATACGCTAATGACATCCACAATAGTGGTAACGAGTTGATGCAAATAATAAGTAGTATTGAGTCAATGACAAGTCTTGAAAAAGAAAACATTACAATAAATAAGAGAAATCAGAAGATAGATTATATAATTGATGAAGTTTTAGGTGACTTCAAAAACGATATTCTACAAAAAAACATAAGTGTAAAAAATAAATTCGATTTTCATTCCAATATTAACTGCAATGAAACAGCTATAAAGCAAGCAATATCAAATATAATTTCAAACTCTATTAAATTTAATAAAGTTGGTGGAACAATAACTGTTAAAAACGAAATCCAGAATGGGTGGCTAAATATTATAATTGAAGATAATGGTCACGGAATGCAAAATTCTAAAATTGAGAGTGTTTTTAAACCATTTAATAAATCACGCAAAGAAAGTATTATTAACCAAGAAGGTGCTAGGTTGGGATTGCCTATAGCAAATAGTTTAATAAATGTTCATGATGGTAATATTAGTTTGAAGAGTGCTGTTGGAAAAGGGACTACCGTTACAATTTCAATTCCTCTTATTTCTTCTGAAGAGCTTGGCCAAGATCGTAAAACAGCGTAATTAAGATTTTTTATTTTTGATTATTTTGTAAGACACAAATCCAATACCTAATATCAGAATTAAAAAAGGTGTTACCCACAAAATAAATGTATTTCCTTGGAACGGTGGCTTCATCAGAACTGCATCACCATATCTCATACGAATGTTTTCGATAATTGTACTCCTATCATTGCCTTCGCTGAGTTGTATTAGAATATATGCTTTTATTGACTTTGCGAAATTTGAATTAGACTCGTAAACATTTTGTCCATCACACTCAATACATTTTAACTCTTTAGATATTTCCATCATTTCTGATGTGTTATCTGCCTGAGCCGAATGAATCTCTCGATAATCACTAATACCAAAAAAGATCAAGAATGAAAGAAATAAAAAAGATAATAAATTACTTTTATTCATCCTATTAATCTCAAAATAATTTTGTTTTGCGGTTGAGCCTGATGACTACCCCAACTACCATAAGGAACCCTCCAAACCAAATTAGCCTAACTAGAGGCTTATATGATATTGATGCGAAGACATACGCTTCATCAACTTCACCAATCGTAAGAAATATATGATCAAAAAAATATTTGTTAATAGCAGCTTCGGTAGTAATGTCACCACTTTTTCTGAATATCCTTTTTCGAGGTTCCATCTTTTCTATTTCTTTACCTTCTTTATAAATTTCAAAATTCATAACTAAGTCATCATAATTTTCACCAATTTCTGCAGAGACTCCTGTATACTTAATTGAAAACTTATTAAGTTGTATTTCTT
>JAYPSX010000144.1:2459-3903 GCA_038133315.1 Hyphomicrobiales bacterium | reverse complement strand
GGCTAGTGGCTTTAATCGCAAATTTTATGCAGATAGATTAGAAAGTGAGTTGTCTATAATAATTGATATGGACTACTCTGGATATTTTCTCATTGTTTCGGATATAATTAATTGGTCAAAAAATAATGGAATACCAGTGGGCCCAGGAAGGGGCTCGGGTGCTGGGTCGTTGGTGGCGTGGAGTTTGGGAATCACGGATTTGGATCCAATTAAATTTAATCTTGTATTTGAAAGATTTCTCAATCCGCATCGTGTTTCTTTACCAGATTTTGATATTGATTTTTGTCCGTTAAGGCGTGAGGAGGTAATAGATTATATCAAGAAAAGATATGGAAACGAGAAAGTTGCTCAGATTATAACCTTTGGAAAGTTACAGGCTCGTGCTGTAATAAGAGATGTTGGAAGAGTTTTAGAACTGCCGTATAGTCAAGTTGATTCTTTATGTAGGTTAATTCCTAATAATCCAGCTAACCCTATGTCATTACATGATGCTGTTAATCAAATTAAAGAAATTAGAGAACTTAAGAAAAATGATGAAACTATTGATAGATTATTGGATCTGTCACTCTCTCTTGAGGGACTATATCGTCACGCGTCTACCCATGCAGCCGGAGTTGTTATTTCAAAAGAAAATCTTAACGAGTATGTACCTTTGTATATGGATCAAAAAACTAATTCACTAGTTACACAATTTAATATGAAATGGGTAGAACAAGCTGGTTTGGTCAAATTTGATATACTAGGTCTAAAAACACTTTCTGTTATCAATGAATGTTGTAAACAATTAGTGGATATAGGAGTAAGTGTTGATATAAGTGCTATAAGTCTGGAGGATCAGAATACGTTAATATTATTCAGAGAAGGAGCAACGTCTGGGATTTTCCAATTTGAAAGTGCAGGAATGAAAGACCTTTTGATAAAGGCCCAACCTGATAATTTTGAAGACCTGATAGCGCTCATTGCTTTATTTAGACCTGGTCCAATGGAAAATATTCCACAATATCTAAATTCAAAGAAATCTAAAGATCAAATAGAAGATCTTCATGAGCTCATAAACCCAATCATAGGAGATACTTATGGAGTTATAATTTATCAGGAACAAGTGATCCAGATTGCACAAAAATTGGCAAATTATAGCCTTGGAGAAGCTGATCTCTTGAGGAGGGCTATGGGAAAGAAAATCAAATCTGAGATGGATGCGCAAAGGGATAAGTTTATAAGTGGTTCTTACTCGAATGGCGTGTCAAAAGAAAGAGCAAATTATATTTTTGATTTAGTGGATAAATTTGCAGGTTATGGTTTCAATAAAGCACATTCCGCTGCATATGCCTTAATTGCATTCCAAACAGCATATCTTAAGGCAAATTATCCTCTGGCATTTATGTCAGCACTTCTAACACTTGATGTCGGCAATATTGATAAAGTATCAAATATAATATCAGAG
>JAYPSX010000144.1:0-2449 GCA_038133315.1 Hyphomicrobiales bacterium | reverse complement strand
ATTACCTCCTTCAATAAATTCTTCCTATCATAATTTTTCTATCGAAGAGAGTTCTATAAGATTTTCGCTTGCATCTATTAAGAATGTTGGTGCACAGGCAGTTGAGAATATAATTAATGAAAGAAAAAATAATGGATCATTCAAGAACATACAAGATTTTATCACAAGGATTGATAACCATTTTGTAAACAAAAGGGCATTGGAGGGTTTGATTTTATCCGGGGCTTTTGATGAGCTTGAGTCAAACAGGGCTCAATTACATCAAAATATTGATATTTTGTTATCAGAGTCAAGTCGATTGACCAAAAAAAGAAACGATGGGCAGTCTGATATTTTTGCAGGAATTGAAGATGAACAAAATGATATGTTTCTTCCAAAAGTCGATGAATGGTCACTAAACAAGAAAATTGCATACGAATTTGAATATACAGGATCATATTTATCTGGACATCCTTTAGAAGAATATTCAACCGAATTAGAAAAATATAGCGTCATTACCTATTCTGATTTTATAAATAACGTCAAAATCAAAAAACATAAACAAGCGCGTCTAGCTGGGGTCATTCAAAATAGGATTAATAGAAGAGGTAAAACTGGCAGAATGTATTCATTCATTAAATTATCTGATCAGACTCAAGAATTTGAAACGATGTTTTTTTCTGATTTAATTGATAGGTATAATGATGAATTATTTATTGGCAATGTAATTTTGATAAAGGTAGAGGCAGAAACGCAAGATGATGCAATAAGACTGAAGGTAAATGATGTTGTAATACTTAATCCAGACTCAAAACATCAATTTGAAAATATAAACGTCAACCATGATAAACTAGGAGAGTTCTTGGAAGATAATTTACTAGATAATAAATGCAATAACTATACAATCAAAGTTCAGAATATAAATGTTATTGATAATATTGCTAGTAAATTACAATCTGGTAGTGGTACAGACTCTATAAATCTAATATTCTTTGATAAAAATTTAAACAAAGATGTCAATCTGGCAATTGGAAATAGCTACTTGCTTGATATTGATACAAAAGAATATTTGGAAAATTTGCCTGGAGTAGAAATCTTCAATAAAGAGTAATTCTTTTATAAATCACTTGATATTTTACAAATAAAATCATATAAAAACGAAATAAATACGAACATGGGACATGACTCGGTGTTTCAAGCGTCCCATGGAGAATAACCGAATCAGGAGATATTAATATGTCATTACCCGACTTCTCTTTAAGAGAATTACTTGAAGCTGGCGTTCATTTTGGTCATAAGAAAGAACGCTGGAACCCTAAAATGGAACCTTTCATATATGGAAAAAGAAATGGTATCCATATTATAGATTTGTCACAAACAGTACCGTTGTTACACCAAGCATTGCTCGCTATTCGTGATGTAGCTGCATCAGGTGGTAGGGTTTTATTTGTTGGTACTAAAAGACAAGCATCTGACCATATTGCTGAGTCTGCAAAAAGATCAGCGCAATATTACATTAATTACACATGGATGGCTGGTATTCTAACAAATTGGAAAACTGTATCAAATTCAATTAATAGATTTAAAGAATTAGAAAAATTACTTTCAAGTGAAAGGGTTAATGCTCTTACTAAAAAAGAAGTTTTAAGACTCACAAGAGAATACAACAAACTAGAGAGAGCTATTGGTGGAATAAAAGATATGGGAGGACTCCCTGATATTCTATTTGTAATTGATACTAACAAGGAAGCTATTGCAATTTTAGAAGCTAATAAATTAGGTATACCTGTTGTAGCAATTCTTGATACAAATTCAACCCCTGATAATATTGATCACCCTATCCCAGGTAATGATGATGCTTCAAGAGCAATTGCACTATATTGTTCGCTTGTTGAAAAAACAATTTTAGATGGCATGGAAGAATCTCTTGTAAAAAGTCCTATTGATGCAGGAGCTTCAGAGAATCCATCATCAATATCAGACTCAGATATTTTAACTGAACCAGAAAATGAGAGTTTAGATCAAACAGCAACTGCTGAAAATACTGAAGATTCTAAACCAGCTGACGTTGCTGGTGAGAATAGTGATGTGATCGTAGAAAAGAAGAAAAGAATTTCAAAGAAGAAAACTGAAGAAACTTCAAGCGAAGAGAAATCTTCAGAAGATAGTAACTAAAAATTAAAGGAAGATAGATGGTGGAAGTTACAGCCTCACTTGTAAAAGAATTAAGAGAAAAAAGTGGTGCAGGAATGATGGATTGCAAGACTGCACTTACTGAAAATAATGGTGATATTGAATTATCAATTGATTGGTTGAGAGCAAAAGGTATTACTAAAGCTGCAAAAAAATCAGATAGAATAGCTTCTGAGGGATTGATTGGTAATCTAGTCGCGGGTAATAAAGCGGCAATTATCGAACTTAATTCTGAAACAGATTTTGTTGCTAGGAACGAAGAATTTCAAAATCTATT
>JAYPSX010000143.1:0-3921 GCA_038133315.1 Hyphomicrobiales bacterium | reverse complement strand
ATCTGGTGTTTCATCAGAAATAATATCAGTTATAATGGAAAATGCATTTGATTGGCTAGATGCTCCAGTAAAGAGAATAACAGGAAAAGATGTGCCAATGCCATATGCTGAAAACCTAGAAAAGTTAGCTTTGCCATCATTGGATGAGTTAATTAAAGCAATAAATCAATTAATTTAGAGGTTTACTAATGCCCCTAACAATCTATATGCCAGCATTATCCCCAACTATGGAAATGGGTAATATTGTCAAATGGCATAAAAAAGAAGGTGATACTGTATCTTCTGGTGAAGTTATTGCTGAAATAGAAACAGATAAAGCGCTTATGGAGTTTGAGGTAGCTGAAGATGGAATTTTAGCTAAAATATTAATTGAAGAGGGATCCGATGATGTAAAAGTTAATGAACCCATTGCCATTCTAATACAAGATGGTGAAACATTTGATGATAACAGTTTCATTAAGCAAACTGAAAGAATTAAATCAGAAGAAGGTAATTCTTCAAATGATATTCACGATTTTAATAAAAACGAAAACACAAATTATACGGAAGAAAATCTATTACGTGATGAAATTCTAGACACGAGTAATATTTCTATAAATAAAAAAGTGGAAAAAGAAAATATAAGAAAATTTATAAGCCCTCTAGCAAAAAGGATAGCTCTGGATAGGGGTATTGATTATTCTTTTATTAAAGGAACTGGTCCAAACGGAAGGATTGTTAAATCTGATATTCAAAATTATGAACCATCAGAAAACAATCAACTAGTTCAAATTGATACTAATCATAATCAATATACAGAGATACCAATTGACTCAATGAGGGAAGTAATCGCTAAAAGATTACAAGAGTCACATACTTCAATTCCGTCATACACGCTTAATATAGATGTCAGTGTTACTGAGATTAACAAAATCAGAAAGCAAATGAATAGAGATGTTTCAGATGAAATGAGAATATCTATAAATCATTTATTAATTAAAATAGTTTCCCTCTCAATGATTAAAGTGCCAGAAATAAATACAACTTGGGCTGATAATAAAATTTTAAAATATAAAGATACAGATATTGGTATTGCTGTTGCTATTGAAAATGGCTTGATAACACCAATTATAAGAAGTGTTAATACAAAAGGTTTGGCGATAATTAGAGATGAGTTGAGGGATCTCATAACAAGATCTCACGAGAAAAAACTCAAACCTGCTGAATATCAGGGCGGGACGATATCAATATCAAATCTTGGCGCTTATGGCATTAAAAGTTTTACATCTATTATAAATCCTCCACAATCATGTATTTTATCAATAGGTACATCAAGGAAAATACCAGTTATAAGAGATGAGGCAGTTAGTATTGATGAAGTAATGTCAATTACTCTTACTGCTGATCATAGATTAATAGATGGAGCAATCGGCGCTCAATTTTTATCTTCAATTAAGACCTTAATTGAAAACCCAAACCTTATGTTATTATAATATTTCTAAACGGAGAATTAAATGAATTTTGAATATGACGTTATTGTGGTTGGTTCAGGACCTGGTGGTTATGTTGCTGCTATTCGAGCTGCTCAGTTAGGACACAAAACCGCTATTGTCGAAAAAGATAATCTTGGTGGAATTTGTCTTAATTGGGGCTGTATACCTACAAAAGCATTATTGAAATCATCTGAAGTATATTCAATATTAAAAAAATCTGATTACTATGGCATTTCCGCAAAGGAAATAACTTTTGATTTTGATAAAGTGATCAAAAGATCTAGAGATGTTGCTAAGTCTTTGTCGGACGGAATAGGCTTTCTTCTTAAAAAAAATAATATTGACCACATATCCGGATATGCAGATATTTTAAATGAGAATTCATTAAAATTAACCTATAAATCAAAAGACAGAATTATATCATTTAAAAATCTAATCATAGCGACTGGTGCCAGAGCAAAAGAGCTACCAAATATTTCATTCACATCAAATATTTGGTCATATAGAGAAGCTATGACACCAAAAGAACTCCCAAAAACATTAACTGTAATAGGATCAGGTGCAATTGGTATAGAGTTTGCTAATTTTTACAATTCTCTAGGTGTGGATGTTACAGTTATAGAATTAGCTGACAAGATCTTACCAATCGAAGATAACGAAGTATCCAGTTATGCAAAAAATGAATTTGAAAAACAAGGTATAAAGTTTCACATTGGTTCTTACGTTGAGTCAATAGAAGAAAAAAAAGATGGCTGCCATCTAAAGGTTTTTAGTAATAAAGATAAATCAGTATCAAAACTTAAATCTGATAAAGTAATAATGGCTGTAGGAATTACAGGCAACATAGATGATATTGGACTTGAAAGTGTAAATGTAAAAACTGAAAATGGTCATATATTAACAAATGAATATATGCAAACAAATGTATCTAATATTTTTGCAATTGGTGATGTTGCGGGGGCTCCCTGGTTGGCACACAAAGCGTCTCATGAAGGTATATTGGCAGTAGATTTTTTATCAGGGCTTGATGTTCATCCAATGAATAACAATAATATTCCAGGTTGTGTATATTCAATGCCACAAATAGCTTCTATAGGACTTACAGAAGAAAATGCAAAAGAACAATATGAGTCTATACGAATTGGGAAATTTCCATTGGTTGCAAATGGTAAAGCGAAGGCTATATCTAATGACTCTGGATTTATTAAAGTCATTTATGAGAGAGAAACCGGTGAATTACTTGGTGCCCATATGATTGGAGATGGTGTAACTGAATTAATTCATGGTTATACAATTGCAAAGAATATGGAAGGAACGGAAGAGGATATAATTAATACAATTTTTCCACATCCTACTATTTCTGAATCATTACATGAGGCTGTTTTAAGTGCTTATGATAGGCCAATTCATTTTAAGTAATATGGTAAACATTATAAATAATACTTCGTCTTTACGACATCCGCATTTAAAAAATAAACCTATTAATCAGAGCATTGAAAAACCATCTTGGATAAAAGTTAGATATAAAAATTCACCAGGATATAATCAAACTCTTGATATTATAAAAAAGAATAAACTTACAACTGTTTGTCAAGAGGCTGCATGTCCAAACATATCAGACTGTTGGGATAAAAAACATGCAACCTTTATGATATTAGGTGAAACTTGTACACGTTCATGCGCATTTTGTAACGTAAAAACAGGTATCCCAGGACCAGTTAATGAAGATGAACCTGAACTAATAGCTGATGCTGTAAAAAAAATGCTACTAAAACATGTTGTAATTACATCTGTAGATAGAGATGATCTCATAGATGGTGGAGCTACTCATTTTGCAAATGTTATTTCATCTATTAGAAAAAAATCTCCCGGTACTACAATTGAAATATTAACGCCAGATTTTCTAAAAAAAAATGAAGCCATTGATATCATATTAAACGCTGAACCTGATGTTTTTAATCATAACCTTGAAACAGTCCCTTCCCTCTACTTAAAGATAAGGCCTGGAGCGAGATATTTTCAATCACTGAACTTGTTAAAATCAATAAAAGAGGGCAATGACAAAATATTTACAAAATCTGGAATTATGTTGGGTCTTGGTGAAACAAGAGATGAAGTTCTTCAAGTAATGGATGATCTAATAATTGCTAAAGTAGACTTCCTCACAATTGGTCAGTACCTGCAACCTACACCTAAACATGCTTCTGTTATTGAATATATACATCCTGATATGTTTGATAGTTATGCTGCAATAGCAAGAGCGAAGGGCTTTAAAATGGTTTCGGCTAGTACTTTTACAAGATCTTCATTTCATGCAGATGAGGATTTTTTGAAGCTAAAAAAATCATTAAGCTGAAATGAAATCGAAAAAAATAGTTAAAGAATTAACTTTTAAACCGGAATTGATGTTTCAACTTGTATCTGATGTTGAAAATTATCCTAATTTTGT
>JAYPSX010000142.1:0-3942 GCA_038133315.1 Hyphomicrobiales bacterium | reverse complement strand
AAGGATTGGCCTGATATCATTAAAGTTGATTATTCATTTGATCAATCAACAAATATATTTGAAGTATTAAAATCATTAGAAGCCGCAATACTAACAGCAATTGTTCTTGTAATGATCACCATAATTGCTGTGCTTGGTATCGGTCCTGCAATATTGGTGGGGCTCAGTATTCCTATAACATTTATGATAAGCTTCTTAGTTATAAATCTACTTGGGATGACTGTAAATATAATGGTTCTATTTGGTTTAGTATTAACAGTAGGTATGCTCGTTGATGGTGCAATTGTTATTGTTGAATATGCAAAAAAACTCACAGATAAAGGAAGCCCCCGTAGAGAAGCATTTCTTAATGCATCAAAAAGAATGTTCTGGCCTATTGCAGCCTCTACAGGCACTACATTGGCTGCATTCACACCTATGCTCTTATGGCCGGGTGTAGCTGGTCAATTCATGAGTTATTTACCAACAATGGTAATAATTGTATTAAGTGCTGCGCTTGCGACTGCACTAATATTTATCCCAGTTCTTGGATCTTTGGGAGGTCATAGCAGTCCTTACGATGAAAAATTAGATACTGAAGATGATAAACCATCACTATATGCACGCTTAATTGAAATTATAATTAAAAGACCAATAATGGTTCTGTTTTCAGCAATACTTCTTGGGTATTTAATCTTCAGTAGTTATGCAAAATACAATAATGGCGTCGAATACTTTGTTGATCAGGAGCCTGAAGAAGCCGTCATATTTATTTCAGCTCGAGGCAATCTCTCTCTTTATGAGACTCAAAGCATAATTGAAGATGTTGAAGCTGAAGTACTTAAAGTTGCGGGTATACAAAATATAAATACCAGATCAAGTTTAGAGGGTGGTGGTAATCCTGGCGATCAGCAAGATAAGCCAGTAGATGCTATTGGTCAAATTAGTATTGAACTAGAAGATTTTGAGAAACGCCGAAAAGCTAAATTTATTTTTGAAGAAATCCTTGATAGAACAAAAGATATTGCAGGTATCAATGTTGAAATCAGGCAAATTGAAGGTGGTCCGCCAACTGGTAAAGATATTAGACTAGAAGTGACATCTACAAACTATAATAATGCAAATCAATCCACAAAGCTCATAAGAAGTTACTTTGAAACTAATCTTGATGGAATAAGAGATATTGAGGATACACGACCATTACCTGGTGTTGAGTGGGCAGTTGATGTAGATAGAGAAAAAGCGGGTATCTACAACACAGATATAAATACGATTGGTTCTGTAATAAGGCTAGTTACAAATGGTATACTAGTTGGGAATTTTAGACCTGATGACTCAGAAGATGAGATAGAAATTCGAGCAAGACTCCCAAAACAAGATAGAAATATAGATCAATTAGATAAATTGAATATTGAAACCCAACAAGGTTCGATTCCAATCAGTAATATTATATCCAAGACCTATCGTGACTCTGTGCCGAATATTAGTAAATTAAACGGCAAATTTGCGTTTGTTGTAAAAGCTAATACAGAGGATGGCGTCAACACAGATCAAAAGGTAAGTGAAATAGAACAGTGGCTGGATAATCAGAATTGGCCTGATGATGTTAAATTTAAGTTTAGAGGCGCTGATGAAGAACAAAAAGAGGCTGGTGCTTTCTTAGGAAAAGCCGCTCTTGCTGCTCTAGCACTGATGTTTATCATTCTAATTACCCAGTTTAACAGCTTCTATCAGACATTCTTAACTCTGTTTACAGTAATCTTATCAGCATTTGGTGTAATGCTGGGTATCCTGATAACAGGTCAAACATTCTCTATCATCATGACTGGAACAGGTATAGTTGCCTTGGCGGGCATTGTGGTTAACAACGCTATTGTATTTATTGATACATATAATTCAAATTTAAGAGAATTTAAGGACCCAATAAGATCTGTTGTTCAGACAGCTAGTGAAAGGTTGAGACCAATTCTACTCACCACGATTACTACGATTATGGGCCTCATACCAATGGCAACACAGGTAACTTTTGATTTCATAGGAAGAGATATTCTTGTCGGAGGAATAACATCATCATGGTGGGTACAGATGTCGACAGCGATTATCTTTGGATTGTCTTTCTCTACAATTTTGACATTACTCCTATTACCAACAATGCTGGTAATGCCGTATGTTATTAAGAATAGAAAGAAACTAAAAACTAAGAGCCCGGAACCATTAGAACCTGCCCAGGAAATATCAAGTCAGGGTTAACAATCTGATTTGAGTTTGCAAGGTAAATAACGGTATATTGCATACCTGAGCCATATTTCTTTCTTGAAATATTCCAAAGATTATCCCCCGGTTCGATTGTAATGGTATTTAACTGCAAACTATTATCTATTCCATCAAACAATCGTGTAAATTTTGTTGATGTTCGAGCGATAACAAAGTCTTGATCATCAACCATATCCGCTCTTATTTCATAATCTCCAGGAATGATATTTTCATCTATGTTTAATGACCACTTACCCAAATTATCAGATAATGTTTTTCCTACAAATTTATTATCTATATACGCATTAACTTCGGTATTTGCTTCTGCATTACCGCTCAGGATCAGTTTTTCTTCGTCATAATCAATAGTTCTTATGTTAACAACACTCTCATCTTGAAGAAATGATGGGTCATCAGATAGAATTCTACTTGCCTCATTTTCCTGTGTTAAGAGAATAATTTCATCTGTTATATCACTCTCAATTTGGTTATTTAAATTTTCAATCGGCATAATTGTTACAATTTGATCAGAAAAAATCTCAATTTCTGAGTTTTCATTTGTCGTTGAGATCTTTAAATTCAGTATTTCGTTCGGTATTTCTTCATCAATTGTGATTACCCATTGTCCAAGTCTATCTGATACACCTTCACCAATAAGGTTATCTTCATTATAAATTCTGATTTTTTGATTTGGCTGCGCTCTACCTGCAAGTACTGATACCCCATCCCTATCAATGCGGACAACATCGAATGAACCAAGGTTTTCTTCTACAACTTCGACTATGTCTGTTGTTTGGTCTTTGATCTCATCGACTTGTTCAGCTACAGAAACCTCTGCTTGGGAAATTTCTTGAACGTTGTCGATTGGATTTGAAGCGTTTTCTGTTCTGGATCTAAAATATTGCAGTACAGCTAAGATTACGATTAGTAAAATGAGCAAAACACCAAAGATTTTCGTTTTATCATTCAACATTTAAAAATATCTTATGTTAATTTCTATCTATTATAATATTATGTATAGTAAATAAAAGTATTTTATATTTTAGAGACCTCTGGCTACCTATTATGGATAAAAAAATAAAAACAGTTTGTGTATTCTGCAGCACCTTCAACCCAAATAACCTCTTCCTTAACGAAGTTAGTGAACTGGGCAGGTTATTGGTACAAAATGACATTTCAATCATTTATGGCGGCGGAAATAAGGGTTTAATGGGGCATATTGCTCGCTCAGTTATAGATAATGGAGGTAAGGTCACAGCAATTATTCCAGAGTTCCTCATGAAATACGTTGAGATAATTGATGGCATCGATGATGTGATAGTGACAAAAGATATGCATGAAAGAAAACAGAAAATGTATTCGTTATCTGATGCATTTGTAACACTGCCTGGAGGCATTGGTACACTCGATGAAATGACCGAGGTACTAACATGGAACCAACTTAAACAACATAACAAAAAGCTTGTGATGGCTAATTACGATAATTTTTGGGATCCATATATAAACCTCTTGGAACATCTAAATGAAAAGCAATTTTTAAGTAGTCTAGAAAAAATTAATTATCAAGTTGCCTTAACGTCAAAAGAGATTTTAGAAATCTTTGAATATGAAAATTAATTATTGAGCTGTTCACTAATTTTATTTATGAAGTTACTCCTCAAATAATCAGGATATACTGATTGAATGAAGTAAAAATATAATTCCCAATCT
>JAYPSX010000141.1:0-3963 GCA_038133315.1 Hyphomicrobiales bacterium | reverse complement strand
CACCTATTTCTTGGCCAGCAAAGATTGGAAGTACTAGGTTGGACTCTCTGGCAATTGATGATTCTTCAGTATTAACTATTGATATAATTCTTTGATTATTTTCTTTGGCAACTTTTAATGCAGCTAAGGTATCTGCTGTCTCACCAGACTGAGAAATAAATATAGAAACTGTTTTCTCATCAAAAAATATTTTTTTATATCTGAATTCAGATGCTATTTCTAAATCAACTTTTACATCAGCTATATTTTCAAACCAATACTTGGCAATCATACCGGCAAAAAAAGCTGTGCCACATCCAGAGATTATCAATCTATCTACATCTGAAAAATCAAAATTTAAATGTTTATGATTAATTGTAAATTCAGAGAAATTTAAATAATATGATAATGAATGAGATAATACGTCAGGTTGTTCTTTGATTTCTTTAATCATAAAATGTTGATGACCATCCAAACCATTCATTTCTCTTTTTCTAATTTTCTTTATTGGTCTTTGAACTTTATTAAGATTGTTATCATAAATGTAAGCTTTAAAATTTTCAGAAATAAAGATATCGCCATCTTCTAAATATGTAATGTTAGTTCCAAATTCTGATATAGAATAAGCATCTGATGACAATAAAATTTTATTTTTAGCTTTCATAAATAAGAGAGGACTGCCTATTTTTGAACCAATTATTAAATCATTATGTTCTTTGAATATTGCAACAATTGCATAAGTGCCCTCTAATTTTTTTATTGTATTTCTGAATGCCTCAATTGGTGTTTTGTTATTTAAAAGTTCAATATTCATTAATTGAGAAATTATTTCTGTATCAGTGTCACTAATAAAGTTAACGCCACTTGACTCTAACAGCCTTCTTAATTCATGGTAATTTTCTATAATGCCATTATGGACAATAGATACATTTGAGATTGTGTGTGGATGTGCGTTTATTGTACTTGGTTCACCATGAGTGGCCCATCTTGTGTGCCCTACGCCACAGTTACCGCTTATTGGGTTGTCTTGAATCAAACTCTCAAGATTAGATACCTTACCTTTCATCTTTCTTTCAATGATTTCATGATCTTTAACAATAGCAACGCCCGCTGAGTCATATCCTCTATAACTCAAGTTATTTAAACAGCTCAGTAAATCTTCACTTATGTCTGTTTTTGATGAGATGCCAATTATTCCACACATATAATTATTTTCTTTTTTTTATTCTCTTTGCCCAACCTATTTTATTTTCTTGTTTAGCGCGAGAAATTGCCAAGCTGTCAGAAGGGACATCTTTATTTATAACGCTACCTGATGCAACATAAGAACCATCTTCTATTTCCAATGGTGCGATTAATGAAGAATTTGATCCTATGAAAGAATTTTTCCCTATTTTAGTTGTATATTTTTGCACTCCATCGAAATTACACGTAATTGTTCCAGCTCCAATATTTGTGCTGTCTCCAATCGAAGTGTCACCAATATATGATAAATGATTAATCTTAACACCTTTTGAAATATTTGAATTTTTGAGCTCAACAAAATTACCAACCCGAACATCATCAGCAAGAATAGTTTTAGGTCTTATCCGTGCAAAAGGACCAATAATAACATTATTCTCTATTTTTACACCCTCAATGTAAGAGAATGATTTTATTGTAACGTCATTTCCAATGATAACACCTTCACCAATATGGACATTTGGTTCAATTGTAACATTCTTCCCAAACACAGTATCCGGATGGATGTGAGATGTATCTGGCAACGATATATTCACCCCATCTTCAATAAATTTCTGCATAATTCTATTGTTCATGATGATTTCAGCAGCAACAAGTTGTGTAATATTATTAACGCCTCTTACGTTATCATAATCTAATATTTTATCTCTTACATTTAAATTATTATCATTAGATATTTTAATAATGTCTGTTAAATAATATTCACCTTTCTTATTATTATTATCTATATTATATAACAATGTTAGTGCTTTCTCTGATCCAATTACTAAAGCACCAGAAAAACATATATTGATAAGTTTCTGCTCTTTGTTTGCCTCAGACTCTTCTACAATTTCCAAGACATTAAACTCTCTGTCTCTTACAACACGCCCATATCCTAATGGATCATTAGTTTCAAATGAGCCGATTGATATTGAACAATTATCAGAAATGTCTGACAAATTCTTTATATCTAATGAAGTAATAAGTGGCGAGTCGCCAAGTAAAACAAATATTTTTGAAATATTTTTGAAGGCAGTTTTATTGATAGCTGTTTTTAAAGCGTCAGCAGTACCATTTTGTTCTTCTTGTATCACATAGTCAACATTCTCATATTTATCCATTGAGGACTGAATAAGAGATATGTTCTCATGACTACACACTATAATTGTTTTTTTGATTCCAGCATCCCTGTGAGCATCCATTATATATGCTAGCATAGGCTTACCTGATATTTTATGTAATACCTTAGGGCAGTTGGAATTCATTCTACTGCCCTTACCGGCACATAAAATAACAGCAACAGTGTTATTGTCGATCATTAAATTTTTACAAGGGTTTCTTTTTCTGCTGAATTAATAACCGCTTCAAATACTGCAGCACCATGAATTCCTTCATCTGCAGTTACTGGATATGGTGCAACACCATTGATAGCATCTGCAAATGCTTCTAACTCATTTTTGCACATATTTGCAGAATTAGTAGTGGTTGTAATATCACCTTCTCTTGGAGTATATTTCATTACAGACAGATCTCTTTCAATGATTTCAATAGTACCATTTTCTGCGATGACTCTGAAGTTATAGAATATTGATGAGGCGATTGAAGTCCCCAGATATCCCGTTGAACCATTTTCAAATTTAAATAGGACAGAAGTAATCTCATCTAGATCACCCATTTTAATAACTTTTGCAGTTTGAGCGTATGCACTAGAGATATTCCCATTTGATGCAATCATTTGGTCTATAATATGGATACCCATTCCAGTCATACCACCTGCAGGGGTTTCTGCAGCACTTGATCTCCAACTTTCAGGTGCGTACATCCATAGACCAGGTGCGTTTATTGTTCCTTCAATGTGTAGGACTTTACCTAATTCATTGTTTTTAATCATTTCAACGATCTTAATAAAGTTAGGATGGAATCTTCTGTTGAATCCCACTGCTAAGACTTTGTTATTTTTCTTAGCTTCGTCATAAGCAATTTTGGCATCTGCTGCCGTAAGTGTGATTGGTTTTTCTACGAAAACATGTTTACCATTATTTACAGCTTGAACAATTTGTTCCAAGTGTTTTGAATGTGGTGTTGCTAGAATAACAGCATCAACTTTATCAGAATTTACTATTTCATCGTAGCTACTTGCTATTTCAGCGTTAATTTCCTTACAATAATCTTCTATATTGTTAAGCGTTCTTGTTGTTGCCATTACAACATTAATTTTATCACTATCTTGAATAGAATTTGCTAGTGTTTTACCCCACCAGCCCAAACCAACTGAAGCTGCTCTTATCATAATATTTCCTTTAAGTTTTGTATTTTTAAAAATTAATTTTTATTTTTATCAAATCTGTTATACAAATTTATATTATATTTATATGTATTTATAGAAAAAATAAATATTTTAATTGAATTTAAACAGGGATAGGGAGATAGAAAATGCCACCATTAAAAATGCCACTGCAACCATACAAATCATCAACTGCTCGCGAACATCTTGCACATTTTGAAAGATCAGATGCAGTGACTGTCGATATTCATGGTCATATGGGCGTTCAAGAAGCTGCTGATTTAGTGGCTAAACACCTTCCAGCTGATGGTCATGCTGGTTTCAAATATGCACCTGAAAAGACACGTGAAATAAATGCTAAACAAAATGTAGATAGAAAAGGCTGCCTTTTTGGTATTGATGAAAGAATTGCAGAAATGGATAGAATGCAAGTAGATGTAATGGCTGTATCCCCATGGCCACCACAATTATACCCT
>JAYPSX010000140.1:0-3982 GCA_038133315.1 Hyphomicrobiales bacterium | reverse complement strand
GAATTAAAAGATGTTGATACAATTACTATTTCTTATACTTTTTTTAAAAATAAGGATTTATTGTAAAACAATTATGTATATAATAAGGCAAAATTTAACGGAACTATTCATATATTGAGAGACGACTATAATGAGTGAAACCCACACAAAAAATCATGATTATCATCTAGTTGATCCGAGCCCTTGGCCTGCTATCGGGGCTATTTCAGCTTTCGTTACTGCAATCGGAGCTGTTTTATATTTTCATCAAGATAGTTACTGGCTTCTAATTTTAGGTCTCTTAGCAGTTCTTTATACAATGTATGGCTGGTGGAGAGAGGTCATTAAGGAAGCTCATAAAGGTGATCATACTCCAGTCGTTCAATTGCATCTTAGATACGGTATGATTATGTTCATTGCCTCAGAGGTAATGTTTTTTGTTGCGTGGTTCTGGTCATACTTTGATGCTTCACTATATGCAGGAGAAGTTCAACAATATCTGAGAACTGATTTAACAGGTGGACATTGGCCACCTGACCAGATTGCAACTTTTGATCCATGGCATCTACCATTATTAAATACTTTAATACTTCTAACATCTGGTACTGCTGTAACATGGGCACATCACTCATTGCTTCACGATGATCGTAAAGGACTTAGACTTGGTTTATTATTAACAGTTGCTTTAGGAGCTGTCTTTACATGCGTGCAAGCTTATGAATATAGTCATGCTGCATTTGATTTTAGTGGTCATATATATGGAGCAACTTTTTTCATGGCTACTGGGTTCCATGGTTTTCATGTACTCGTTGGTACAATATTCCTAATTGTATGTACATTGCGCGTTGGTGCAGGACATTTCAAGAAAGATCACCATTTTGGATTTGAAGCAGCTGCTTGGTATTGGCATTTTGTTGATGTGGTCTGGCTCTTCCTTTTCGCTGCTATATATGTTTGGGGAGCTGGAGATATCATCCCTCATTAATAATATTTGCCAAGATTAATTGTATTTGCTTAAAAGTAATTTTTCACGTTTATTTAAAATAGTTATATTGGGACTATGTCCTCATTGTGTAAACTCATCTACATTTACTAATCTTTTTATTACTAAGAAAAAATGTGAAAGCTGCTCAGAAGATTATTCTGGATATCATTTAGGTGATGCTGATACTTTTTTTGTTATTCTGATTGTTGGTATAATAATTATGGGTGGTATATTATACACAGAATTTAATTACAAACCTGATTTAGTTATACAATTAATTATATGGCTGCCAATGACAATACTCTTATCATTATTAATTAAACGACCTGTGAAGAGTTTATTTCTATACTCAGCATATAAAATAAAAAGATCCAATAAAATATAGAATGAGTAAACTTAAGTTATTAATATTAAACCTTCTTGTAATATTTACCTTTGTCATACTACTTTGCCTTGGGTCATGGCAATTAGATCGTAAAGCACAGAAAGCTGAATTATTAGACCAAATAAAGCGAACAAGCTACGAAACTATCTTGTTAGATAATACAGAAATAACAGCAGAAAATTTAAACGACTGGTTATACAGGAAAGTAAGCATAGAAGGTAGATACATGAATGGATTAGAGGCACGTGTTTTTGCTAATTTATCAAATCCAAGAGGAGAATTTGGTGGTGCTGGATACTGGATATTAACTCCTTTTCTCGTTAAAGATGATCAAGTGTTAATTGTAAATAGAGGGTTCGTACCACAACCAAACAATAGTAATTATCCAAAATACAATGTTATAACCAATAACGTGTCAATTGAAGGATATATAAAAAGATATGAGAAAAATAATATATTTACACCGAAAGCAGATTTCATAGAAAAAGTTACGTATTTATTTAATAAAGAGGATCTAAGTAAAATTTTTGGAATAGAAATAAAAACAATTTTTTATATTGATTTAATTGATACCAGCGTTAGCCTTCCTCAATCGAACGAAACAAAATTAACATTTTCTGATAATCATCTATCATATGCAATTACATGGTATAGTCTTGCAACAGTACTGTTATTTATATATTTATATTCAATAATAATAAGTAGAAGAAAGATACGCTAAAATGCAATATATCAGCACACGTGATCAGAAACATAAGTTTTCTTTTGAAGATATACTTCTGAAAGGTCTAGCTGATGATGGCGGTCTCTTCGTTCCTGAATTTATTCCTGAACTGGATAAAAATACAATCATTAATCTTCTCTCCAAAGACTATCAAAATATTACCTTTGAAATTGTGAAGCTTTTTGCTGGAGATACATTTGAAGTCTCAAAGCTATCACAAATGATTGATGAGTCCTATTCTACCTTTAGAGATAAGAGGATAACACCATTAAAAACTATTGATGATAGAATATCTATTCTAGAACTTCATCATGGTCCCACACTAGCTTTCAAAGACCTAGCTATGCAGTTATTATCAAGGATGATTGAGCATGTATTAGATAGAAACAAAAAAAGAGCGTCAATAATTTGTGCAACTTCAGGTGATACAGGTGGCGCCGCTGTATCAGCTTTTGCAAATAAAAATAACATAGATTTGTATGTTTTGTTCCCAAGAAATAGAATATCAGAAGTTCAAAGAAGATTCATGACAACAAATTTGGCTTCAAATGTTCATGTTATTTCGATTGATGGCACATTTGATGATTGTCAGAATATTGTAAAAGCTCTATTTAAAGATAAAAAACTGTCAGATAGTGTCCAACTAACTGCTGTTAACTCAATAAACTGGGCAAGAATAATGATACAGATCATGTATTATTTTTCGGCTTTCAGTCAGCTTAATGATAAATCTGGTAAGATAAATTTTATTGTACCGACTGGCAATTTTGGAGATATCTTTGCAGGTTATATTGCAAAGAAGATGGGTTTAAGTATTAATCAGTTAGTTGTTGCTACAAATAAAAATAATATACTAGAGAAATGTTTCAAATCAGGTGATTATGAGATTTCTGGAGTTATTCCTACAATTTCACCATCTATGGATATACAAATTTCAAGTAATTTTGAGCGGTTACTATTTGATTTAGTGGGAAGAAAATCAAAGATAGTTTGTGAAAAAATGGCAGACCTTTCTAATAATAATAGATTTAAATTAGATAATAACCAATTAGCTCAATTCAGAGCTTCTTTCGGGGCTGGATCTTTAGATGACTCTGAGACATTAGAAATAATTAGAAAAGTATATTTAGAATATAACGAAATTATAGATCCTCATACTGCAGTTGCAATGGGTATACAATTTAAAAACAAATATGAACAGTCTGTTATTTTGTCCACAGCTCACCCTGCAAAATTTCCAGAAACCGTTGATAAGGCTATCGGAAAATATCCTGAACTACCAGTGGCTAATGATAATATATATGGGCAAGAAGAAAGAATTATTTCAAAGAAGAATGAACTAAATGAAATCAAAGAATACATTTTAAATAATCATAGGAAATAAGTAGATGTTAATTACAGATAGTAAGATCGACAATAATATTAGAGTAATATCACAATATATGCCAAATTTTAGTTCTGTATCCCTTGGTGTTTGGGCTGAGGTTGGATCAAGGAACGAGAAGAAGAGTGAGCAGGGTATATCACATTTATTGGAACACATGGCATTTAAGGGTACAAAATCAAGAACAGCAAAACAAATTGCCCTTGAGATAGAAAATGTTGGAGGGGACATAAATGCTTCAACAAGTGTGGAGAGAACATCATATTATGTTAGATTACTAAAAAATGATGTTGAGGTTGGTGTGTCTATTTTATCTGATATTATACAAAACTCAGTATTCGATCCTATTGAATTGAGTAGAGAAAAAAATGTTATACTACAAGAGTTAGCTTCTACAATTGATTCACCAGATGATATGGTTTTTGAGAATTTCCAAAGTGCTGCCTACCAAAATCAAGCTATCGGAAGATCTATACTTGGAAATAAAGAGACTTTAATGAGTATTAAATCAGAAAATATAAAAAA
>JAYPSX010000139.1:2608-4056 GCA_038133315.1 Hyphomicrobiales bacterium | reverse complement strand
AGGGCTTCCATAGGAATGTACAATAACGAGAAAGATATTGATAATTTATATGAGTCTTTGTTATATTGTAGAAAATTCTTCTCATAGGTTGTTTTGGTAAATGGAAGAGAAATTAACATTAGATGAAGAAACCATATCTGATTTAACAGATAAAATTGTTACTGCACTCAAGACAGTTTATGATCCAGAAATTCCAGTTGATATATATGAGCTCGGTTTGATCTATAAAGTTGACATAGATGAGAATTTTCATGTGGATGTTGAAATGACACTTACAGCTCCTGGTTGTCCAGTTGCAGGTGATATGCCTAAATGGGTAGAAGACGCAGTGTTATCTGTGGGTGGCATAAGCTCAGCCGCAGTAAGGCTTGTTTTTGATCCCCCATGGGATATATCAATGATGTCAGAAGAAGCACAAGTTGCTCTTAATATGCTATAATCAAGGTAGATAATATGAAAGGCAACATTATTACATTAACACCAGCTGCAGTTGAAAGGATTAAATCTCTCATAGCCAATTCAAAAGAGCATAAAACTATGTTACGTGTTGGAATAGAGAAGGGAGGTTGTGCTGGCCTTCATTACTCTATGGAATATGTTTCGGAAACGCTTGCTGGCGATGAAATTGTAAATCAGGATGGCGTTACAATTGTCATTGACCCAAAAGCAATACTCTACTTACTTGGAACTGAAATGGATTATGTGTTAGATAAGTTTAGTTCTGGTTTTAAATTTAATAACCCTAATGAAACATCGACATGTGGATGCGGTGAATCCGTTGAAATAACTCCAATTGAATCTTTGGATATTCCTAATTAAGACTTTTTAATACAATATCCAAAACCGTGTACGGTTTCTATTTTACATTGTCCAGAATAGTTGTCTTTCAAAATCTTTCTAAGTCTACTCATATGGACGTCTACAGTACGGTCATCTACCTCTAAATTATTATTCCAAACGTGATTTATGATTTGTTCTCTAGAAAATACATTTTCAGGACGACTCATTAATAAAGTCAGAATACTATATTCAGTTTTACCAATTTTTATATTTTTATCAGATGCTTGTAGAGTTTTTTTGTTTTGGTCTAACAAGAGATCTGCGTATTCAATTATATTTGATCTGTTAGTTGATTTAACCCTTCTAAGGAGAGAGTTTATTCTGGCAATTAATTCAATTGGAGAAAATGGTTTTGTTATATAATCATCTGCACCCGAGGTTAGACCATGAGACGTATCGATGTCTTCTCCGCGTGCACTAAGGATTATGATTGGTAAATCTGAAAATTCTTTTGATGCTCTAATTTTTCTACAGACTGAGATACCTGATGAATTTGGCATCATCCAGTCTAATATTGCAATATCAGGGTTGTTATCAATAATTAAATCAAAAGCATCATCACCGTTATTAGCTGCTAATACTTTGAAATTATTTTTTTCTAAGTGAAA
>JAYPSX010000139.1:757-2508 GCA_038133315.1 Hyphomicrobiales bacterium | reverse complement strand
ATATTTTTTGAATAATCACCAATCCTTTCGAGGATTGCACCAATTCTATCTGCAACAAGCAAGCTTCTTAGATCATAAGCAATTGGTGACCAGAGCGCCAATAACTCAAAAACAGATGAACTTATCTCCGCTGTTATCTGATCTAGTTTCTTATCGCGCTCGATTATTGATTCAAATTTTTTAATATTTTTATCTTTTAGCGCATTGAGTGAATTATCCAATTGTGTTTCTGCTAGAGCGCCCAGTTTTGCTATCTGCTTATTCACATCTTTTAAACCTTCATCAAATGCTGAATTAATGTGATTGGTCATCTTTTTCTCCTAACCTATTCTACCTGAAATGTAAGCCTCAGTCATTTCATGTTTTGGATTTGTAAATATATTGGATGTATCATCATATTCTATCATCTTTCCAAGGTGAAAATATGCAGTTTTCTCTGATAGCCTTGCGGCTTGCTGCATTGAGTGCGTTACTATGACAATGGTATAACGTTCTTTTAATTCATTAATTAGTTCTTCAATTACCGCAGTTGCAATTGGATCTAGAGCCGAGCATGGTTCATCCATCAAAAGAACATCTGGATTTACCGCAATTGCTCGAGCTATGCAGAGTCTTTGCTGTTGACCGCCTGACAATGATAGTCCAGAAGCATCAAGTCTTTCGTGAACTTCATCCCACAATCCTGCTCTTTTAAGACTTTTATGTACGATATTATCCAATTCATTTTTTGAGTGAGCTAATCCATGTATTCTTGGTCCATAAGCAACATTATCATAAATTGATTTAGGAAAAGGGTTGGGTTTCTGAAATACCATTCCAATTCTGGCTCTTAATTCGACAATGTCCGTATCTGGTAAATTGATATCGGTACCATCAATAAGAATTGAGCCTTCAACCTTACATCCTGCAATTAGGTCATTCATCCTGTTTAAACATCTAATAAAAGTTGATTTTCCACAACCTGATGGGCCAATAAGAGCAGTAACCTCTTTTTCTTCAATTTTTAAATCAATTCCGTGTAGAGCTCTCTTATCTCCATAATCAACGGTTATATTATTTGTAACTATCTTATTTTTCTTTTTCATCAACTTACCAACGTCTTTCATATTTTCTTCTAAGCAGTATAGCTAATAAATTTATTATGATCAAAATGAGTAACAATATCAATATGGCTGCACTAGTAAGGTACTCAAAAGATCTCTCTGGATTATTAGCCCACATGTAAATTTGGGCAGGCAATACTGTAGCTTTATCTGTAATTTTTGATGGAACATCTACTATAAATGCCATCATTCCTATCATAAGTAATGGAGCAGTTTCTCCTGCAGCCCTTGCTATTCCAATAATTGTACCTGTTAAAATACCCGGAAGAGCCAATGGAACCACATGATGCATAATTACCTGCATTTGTGACGCACCAACGCCATAGGCAGCTTCTCTTATTGACGGTGGTATGGATGCTAAAGCTGCTCTTGTGGCTATAATTATCACAGGTAAAGTCATAAGCGCTAGGACAATCCCTCCAACTAAAGGTGCTGATCTTGGCATATTTAAATAATTTAAAAAAACTGCTAAACCTAGAAGTCCATAAACAATCGATGGCACTGCAGCTAGGTTATTTATATTCACTTCTATGATATCCGTAATCCGATTTTTAGGAGCAATCTCTTCTAAATAAATTGCAGCTAGCACACCTATTGGGAAGCTTATTATCAGAGTAACAAACATTGTTAGTAAGGTTCCAACAATAC